>JAKLKF010000100.1 GCA_023150805.1 Myxococcota bacterium
GGCACGGCCAGCGACGGCGGCGCCGGCACGGACGGCGGCCTGGACGGCGAGTGGGGCCCCGACACCAAGCTGACCGCCTGCGGCGGCTGCAGCGGCGGCGCGGGCGGGGCGGCCCTGGGCCTGGCCCTGCTGGGTGCCCTGCTTCCCCTGCGGCGCCGGCGCTGACCGGGCCGCCCACCCGGGGCGCGCCGCGCGGGCCTCGTCAGGGCCCGGGACCTCCGCTATAGGGCGCCGATGCGCTGGACCGACTGCCGGATCGTCGCCTTCGACACCGAGACCACCGGCCTGCGGCCCTTCGACGGGGACCGCATCATCGAGTTCGGCGCGGTCGAGCTGCAGGTCGGCCAGGACCTGCGGGTGGTGCAGGCCCGTCGCCACGACTTCCTGATCAACCCCGGGATCCCCATCCCGCGCGAGGCCAGCAAGGTCAGCGGCATCGGGGATGACCAGGTGGCCGACGAGCCGCCCTTCGAGAAGCGCGCCGATCGCGTGCGCGAGCTGCTCTCCGACGCGATCCTGGTCGCGCACAACTTGCCCTTCGACCTGGCCTTCGTGCGCTCGGAGCTGGAGCGCGCCGGCCGGAGCTGGCCCGCGACCCGCGCCGAGGTCGACACCCTGCCCCTGGCGCAGCGGCTGCTCAGCCACATGCGCCAGCACAAGCTCGGCATGATCTGCCACGAGCTGGGCGTCGACCTGGTCGAGGCCCACCGCGCCAGCAACGACGCCGAGGCCTGCGGGCGCGCCTTCGTCGAGCTGGCCCGTCGCCACCACGCGCCGCTGGACCTGGTGGAGATGGTGCGCTGGGCCGACGCGGTCAGCCCCCCGCCGCCCACCGGTCACCTGGCCGTCGGCGACAAGGGGGTGCCCGTCTTCCTCCAGGGCCCGCACCAGGGCGAGTCGGTCGAGGCCCACCCCGACCACCTGCAGTGGATGACCATCGCCATCGAGCGCGACGGCACCGGCTGGCGCCCCCGGTTCCCCGAGGACCTGCGGGAGTGGGCCCGGCGCTGGCTGCGGGCCCGGGCCTCCAGCCGCGCCCGCGCCGCGGCCCGCGGCGGCGGGGCCCTGGACTGGGGCCTGGATCCGGCCCCGTGGCGGGAGGGACCGTGATCCCCCTGCTGCTGCTGCTCACCGGCTGCCCCCACACCGGCGACACCGACCTCGTCCAGCAGCTCGACCGGGAGGTCATCGCCCTGCGCAAGAAGAACCAGGTGCTCGAGGAGCAGCTGCAGGCCTGCGGCCAGGGGGAGCTGGAGACGGCGCTCTACGCCCAGCTCGTCCAGGTCTTCAGCGGCACCGAGGTCACCGTGCACCGCGAGGGCGCGCGGGCGGCGGTCGTGATCCCGGGCGAGTTGCTGTTCGCGCCGGGCAGCACCGAGGTCCGGGACGAGGCGGCCATGGTCAGCGACCTGCTGGCGACGGCCCTGAACCTGCACCCCCAGACCCAGGTCTGGATCATCGGGCACACCGACGACGACCCCCTCTCCGGCTCGCTCAAGCGTCGGTTCGGGGACAACTGGGGCCTGGCCGCCGGGCGGGCCCAGGCCTTCATGCGCGTGCTGGTCGACCGCTTCGGCGTGGCCGAGGCGCGCTTCTCGATCTCCGGCCGCGGGCCGGTCCACCCCATCGCCACGAACGACACGCCCGAGGGGCGCGCGCTGAACCGCCGCATCGTCGTCGTCGTCGGCCCCCCCGAGGACTTCCGGTAGCCCCTCTCCCGGCGGTAGCCTGCCGGGTCCGGAGGTCGCCGTGCCCGCAGTCCCCCTCGCCCTCACCCTGCTCTCCCTGTTCCTGGCCTGCAAGGACAAGGCGGACGACACCGCCGGCCCCTCCCCCGACGGCGGCGCGACCGCGGGCGACGACACCGGCACCGCCCCAGGCTGCGAGGGCACGGCCGGCGCCCCCCTGCCCGAGGGGCTCACCGAGCTGGCCTGGGACGACGGCGTCGCGGCGGCCAGCCTGCCCGGGCAGGGCTGGGCCGTCGGCGAGTACAGCCTGGAGGAGGAGCGGCTGCACGAGTGGGTGCGCTTCGAGCCCCAGGACACCGTGCGGGTCCACGGCATCTCCGTCCAGCTCGTCGACCTGCCCGAGGACCCGCTGGCCCTGGTCGAGCTCGGCCTGTACGCCGACTTCGGCTACAACGGCTTCGACGCCTGGGGCGACGCGCCCCTGTGGACCGGCACCCGCTGCGCCGGCGAGCTGGCCGAGGAGGAGTGGGTCACCTTCACCCTGGACGAGCCCGTCGAGGTCCAGGCCGGCAGCCTGGTCTACGCCGGCCACCTGCGCCAGGGCGAGGGGGTCCCGGCCATCCCCTTCGACGCCGGCAGCCAGGGCGACGGCACCTGCGCGACCTGGGACGACTGCCACTCGGCCATGAACCTGCCCGACCTGACCTACCTGGTCTCCGGCGGCTACGCCTACAGCTTCTGGAAGGGCTACAGCTTCTCGCTGCAGTACGACTACCTGGTCCGCCTGCACGTCGAGGTGGTCGAGGCGATCCCCGCGGATGACAAGCGCTTCCAGCGGGACGAGGCGGCGCCGGCCGGCAGCCGACAGGCCTGGGGGGACTTCGACGGCGACGGCTGGGAGGATCTGTACGTGCCCGGCGCGCTGTATCACAACCAGGAGGGGACCCTGGTCGACGTCACCTCGGCGTCCGGCCTGGCCGGCGTCCCCTCCAGCGGCGGCGTGTGGGGCGACCACGACAACGACGGCTGCCTCGATCTGTTCGTCTTCGCCGAGAGCACCGCCGACGGCGACAGCCTGTTCCGCGGCCGCTGCGACGGCAGCTTCGAGGACGTGACGGTCATGGCGGGCCTGGACGACAGCCTGGACGGCAGCGACGCCTGCGGCGCGACCCACCGCAGCACCGCGGCCGCGGCCTGGTTGGACCTGGACGGTGACGGCTGGCTGGACCTGTACACATCGAACTTCATCTGCTGGAGCGCCTACACCTACTACGTCGACCAGGCCTGGCACAACGACGGCGACGGCACCTTCACCGCGCTGGGCGGACACCAGGGCTTCACCGCCTCGGCCTACGCCGGCCGCGGGGCGGCGCCGGTCGACGCGGACCGGGACGGAGACGTGGACCTCCTGGTCAACAACTACGTGCTGCAGCGCAACCTGTACTATGACAACCAGGGGGACGGGACCGTCGACGAGGACGGCACCTCGGTCGGCCTGGCCGGCGAGGCCTCCCGCGAGGGCACCGCCAGCTACTACGGTCACACCATCGGCGCGGCCTGGGGCGACCTGGACAACGACGGCGACTGGGACTCCGTCCAGGCCAACCTGGCCCACCCCCGCTACTTCGACTTCAGCGACAAGACGCAGATCCTCCTGCAGGACGACGGCGAGTGGACAGACAACGCCGGCGACTGGGAGGATCCATGGCCGGACAACGGCCTGCGGTACCAGGAGACACACTCGGTGCCCACCCTGGGCGACTTCGACAGCGACGGGGCCCTGGACCTGGCGATCAGCGCGGTGTACGACGGGCGGCCGACCGACCTGTACTGGGGCGACGGCGACGGCACCTTCACCCCGGGCTGGCACGAGGCGGGCATCACGACCGAGAACGGCTGGGGCATGTCGGCGGCGGACTGGGACAACGACGGGGATCTCGATCTGGCCACCAGCGGCGGACTGTTCGAGAACACGGGACCCCAGGGCCACTGGCTGCAGGTGCGCCCGCTGGGCGTGACCAGCAACCGGGCCGCCATCGGCGCCACCGTCACGGTGGAGGACGACACCGGCGTCACCCGGATGCGCCAGGTCCAGGGCGGCACCGGCCAGGGGGAGCAGGACGGCGCCATCCTGCACTTCGGCCTGGGCGAGGCCGACTCGGTCGCCCGGATCACCGTGGCCTTCGTGGGCGGCGAGGAGCGGACCTGGGAGGGGCCCTTCGCCGCCGACCAGCGCCTGTGGCTGTGGGAGGACGGCAGCCAGGCGTCGGGCTGGGCGCCGCCGGCCCGCTGACGAGGGGCGCCGGGCCGCGCCTCGCCCCGGCTTCCGCCGCTGGCCGGGCTACGTTGCCCCACGACCCCTCGCGACCACCTGGACACTGCCCCGTGCGCCCCCCCCCGCCTCCGCCTCCGCCTGGACCGCCCTGGGGCACCCTCGTGCCGCCCTGGGATCTCACCTCGGTCGAGACCGTCCTGGAGACCCGCATCTTCCGCATCCGCCGGCGGACCGCCCGCTCGCGGCTGCGCGACCGCGAGGCCCCCTTCGTCGTCATGGACGCCGCGGACTGGGTCAACGTCATCGCGCGCACCGACCAGGGCGAGGTGGTGCTGGTCGAGCAGTACCGCCACGGCACCGAGCGCGTGACGGTGGAGATCCCCGGCGGCATCGTGGACCCCGGCGAAGACCCCGTGCAGGCCGCCCTGCGCGAGCTGGCCGAGGAGACCGGCTACCGCCCCGCCCCGGACGCGCGCGTGGTCCTGCTGGGCGTGGTGGATCCCAACCCGGCGATCCAGTCCAACCGCTGCGCCACGGTGCTGGTCGACGGACTGGTCGAGGGCCCACCGGCGCCCGACGCCAACGAGGAGCTGGCCGTGCGCCGGGTGCCCCAGGAGCTGCTCGTCGACATGGTGCGCGGCGGCGTGATCACCCACGCCCTGGTCATCGCGGCCCTGCACCACCTGGCCCTGTTCGAGGCCAGCGGCGAGCGCCCGGGATGATCGACCGCCCCACCCTGGTCAAGATGGCGCTGGGCGCCCTGCTCGTGCTGGTCGCGGCCGGCGCCAGCGGCGTGCTGCTGCGCGAGCCGATCCTGGCCTGGGGCGCGGTCTTCATGGACCGCTTCGGGCTGTGGGGCCTGTTCCTGGGCGTGGTCGTCAGCGACAGCAGCATCGTGCCGCTGACCAACGAGCCGCTGGTCCTGCTGGCGATCAGCGGCGGCACCTCGCCCTGGGTGGCCTTCGCCATCACCGCCCTGGGCAGCACGCTGGCGGGGCCGGTGGGCTGGTTCTACGGGCGCACGCTGGCGCGCCACACCCGCGTGGGTCCGCTGCTGCTGCACCGCTACCCGGCCGTCATCGCCCTCCTGCGGCGCTACGGCACGCGCTTCGTCGCGATGGCGGCGATCTTCCCCTTCCCCTTCTCGGTGACCACCTGGTTGGCCGGCCTGGCCGGCCTGCCGCTGCACCAGGTCGCCCTGGCCAGCCTGTGGCGCATCCCCAAGACCGCCTTCTACGTCGCCCTCCTGGTGGGCGGCTGGTCGCTCGGCGGCTGAGGACCGGCCCCCGCGGGGCGGCCCGGTCGCAGCCCGCTCCTACTCCTCGGCCCCCGCGGCCAGCCGCAGCACCGTCGCCATGCCCCAGACCTCGGCGGAGAGCACCAGCTCGACCCCTTCCTGCCGGAACTGCCAGGGCACCCCGACCATCGCCTCGAGGGCCTTGTGCACCGGCCCGAGCACCGCCTCGGCCGGCAGCGAGAAGCGCCCCGAGAAGCGGGGGTGCACGCTGAGCAGGTCGGGCTGGAGCGCGTCGAAGACCAGCGTGCCGCGCCCGGGCCCCTCCGCCTGCACCACCCGGTAGCGCCCGCGCCCCGTTCCGCTGACCCCGAGCTGCTTGCCCAGCGCCAGCAGGGAGGGGGTGGGCGGCCCGGCGAAGGCGTCGGCGAAGACCAGGTCGATGGCCCCGTCCTCCCGCAGGTGCAGCTCGATCCCCCGCGCGGCGCCGGGGCGCTCGCCCGCGGTGCCGCCGACCAGGCGCCAGGTCCCCAGCGGCAACGCCGCCTCCACCTCCAGCGCGGGCGCGCCGCCCGCCACCGAGCCCACGCGCAGATCCGCCTGCTCCCGGCCCGCCAGGCCCCGCGCCCCCCCCGGCCATCGCGCCCAGGCGCCCGCCGGCCCCGCCTCCACGGCCAGCCGCTGGAAGGAGAGCGGCGCCGCCACCGCCGGCGGCAGGGCACGGGCGGGCCCCCGCTCCAGGGGCACCGGGCAGGATCCGCCCGGCCCGCGCGCCAGGTCGTCCAGCCAGGCGCCGAAGGCGGCCCAGTCCGGGTCCGTCAGCGTCGGCCGCTCGCCGGGCACCCACGGGCGCCCGGTCTGCCGGAACCAGCGGACCAGCCAGGCGGCCCGGCGCGGCGCGGCGGCCAGGCCCTCCTCGGGGTGCGCCAGCAGCATGGCCAGCTCGGGCCAGAGCCAGCCCAGGGAAGGGTCAGCGCGGTCCACCGCCTCGGCCGCGGGCCCGAGCGTCCACCAGGCCATCGGGAGGGGCGCACCGACCCGCTCGTCCAGCGCGCGGAGGGCGAGCCCCTCGAGGATCAAGCCGGCGGCGCGGCGCCAGCGGTCCAGGGCGAGGGGCGCCAGGTGCGGGTGGGCCCGGGCCCAGTCCAGGTCGTCGGGGTGCCAGGGGCCGGGGCCCAGCAGGGCGGGATCCAGGGGCAGCGCACCCGGCGTCGGCCGCGGGCCGCCCGGCAACCCGGGCACGATCGCCGGCAGCACCGACGGCCGCAGCGACAGCGTCGCGAGCGCCGCATCGAGCACCGGGCGGAGGGGCGCGGCCAGGGCCTGCCAGGCGGGGTCGTCGGGCCAGGAGAGCGTCATGCGGCCAGAGGCTTCACCCGCCCATGCGCCGGGTCAAGCGCCTCGCCCGTCGCATGCCCGGGGCAATAGGGGGGCGCCATGCTCACCCTCCTCCTCCCGCTGGCCTGGGCCGGCCCCGGCCCCACTCCGGGCCCCCCGCCACCCGCGGCCGGCTACAGCCTGATCGCCGAGGCCAGCGGCGTGCAGGTCTACGAGCAGCCCTGGACCGACGGCGCGCCGGACTACCTGCTGGTCGTCGACCTGCTGCAGGCCACCGTGACCTCGCTCCTGGACCCGGTCGGCACCGAGCTGAACCGACACACGGCCCCGGGCTTCTGGGAGCGCGCCGCGGGCGCGGAGGGCCGCTTCGCCGTCCTCAACGGCGCCTTCTTCAGCACGGCCAGCGACCCGACCTCGCCGGCCTTCGGCCTGCGCGCCGACCCGTACGGCTACGTCCACGGCGGCTACGGCACCCACAGCGAGTACGTCGGCCAGCAGCGCTCCCTGCACATCCGCAACAGCCACGAGCGCGCCGCCATCGTCACCGCCGACCCCTCCACGCTGGGCGACGCCGCGGCGGCGCCCGAGCAGGTGGTGGCGCTGGACCCCGACGCCGACAAGAGCGCCACGTCCTGGGTGCAGCGCACCTTCGCCGGGGTGCGGGACCCGCACGACGGCGGCTACCGGACCCTGCTCTTCTTCGTCAGCGAGGTCGCCACCCAGGAGTACGCCCACGACGAGCTGCTGGCGTGGGGCGCGGTCCACACGATGATGCTGGACGGGGGCGGGTCCACCCAGCTCCGGGTGGACGGTGTGGACCTGGTCGCCTCCACGCGCGAGGTGCCCCACGTGCTGCTCGTCCAGGCCTGGCACGCCGAGGACGGGGACAGTGGCAGTTCTGATGGGGGCAGTTCTGACGGGGGCAGTTCTGACGGGGGCACCACCGACGGGGGCGGGGGCGACACCGACGCGGGAGGCGGAGGGGCGCCCGACGGCGGCAGCCCGGAGGAGGCGACCGGGACGCGCCAGGGACCAGCCGATCCGGGCTGCGGCTGCGCGGAGGGCGGCGGGCGGGGCGCGGGGTGGCTGGGCTGCCTTTCCCTGCTCGCGCTGCTCGCGGCACGGCGTCCGACGGACCGCGCGCCCGCCCCAGGCTCTTGAGAGCGAGCTCCCCCGGCTCGCAGCTCGCGCCTCACATGTATTTCGCATTGCGGCGACGACATCGCCGGGCGTAGGGATTACAATGATTACACCCCCCCTGCCCCAGGACCGCTCCCCGATGCAACGCAACGGCTCCTTCTACTCTGACGTGATCCCTGTCCAAGGCCGGCGCCCTCCGCTGGAGGTCACGCTGCACGCCGAGGAGGACGAGCTGTTCCTCGCAGTCAGCGGGGCGCCGGGCCATCCCACGCCCAAGCATCCCCCCGGCCCCGCGACCCTTGCCCAGCTCGTGTCGATGGTGGCGCAAGAGGTGGGCGCCTGTGCCCTGGGCGACTGGCAGGCGTTCACCGACCGGGACGGCTCACCGGCCGGCTGGATGACGCAGGTCCAAGGCGCGGGCGTCGCGCAAGCAGCGGCGGCGCTCAACGCGGACTGAGTCGGCGAGCGCCGGACCCCACCGTCCGGACCCCACCGTCCGGGACCCACCGTTCGGAACGCACCGTTCGGAACCCACCGCCTCCGTTCAGACCGGCCAGTCCCGCGCCAGCAGGTTCTTCTGTACCTTGCCCATCGCGTTGCGCGGGAGCTCCTGCAGCAGCACGACCTCTCGCGGGCACTTGTAGGCGGCGAGCTGCTGCCGGGCAAAGGAGAGCACCGCCTCGGGCTCCACCAGCCGGCCCGGGCGCGCGACCAGCGCCGCCACCACGCGCTCGCCGAGATCGGCGTCCGGCAGGCCGAGCACCGCGGCCTCGGCCACGCCCGGCGCCTGCTGCAGGACAGCCTCGACCTCGCCGGGGTAGACGTTGAAGCCCCCGCTGATGATCAGCTCCTTGATGCGCCCCACGACATGCACGTAGCCGTCGGCGTCGGCGCGGGCCAGGTCCCCGGTGTGCAGCCAGCCCTGGACCAGCGCCTCGGCCGTCTGTTCGGCGCGCCCCAGGTAGCCCCGCGTGACGCTGGGGCCTCGCAGGCGGATCTCGCCGACCTCGTCCGTCTCACACCGACGCCCCGTCGCGGGGTCGACGATGCGGAGGTGGACGCCGGGCAAGGGGAAGCCGACGCTGCCGGGTCGGCGCTCGCCCTCCAGCGGGTTGGACAGGACGATCCCACACTCGGTCATGCCGTAGCGCTCCAGGATCGTGTGACCGAAGCGGTCGCGGAAGGCGACCAGGTCCGCGGCGGGCAGGGGCGCCGAGCCGCAGGTGAACAACCGCATCGACGAGAGGTCGAAGCGGGCGTCCTGGGGCAGGGAGAGGAAGCGGTGGTAGAAGGTGGGCACGCCCATGAAGACCGTGCACCGTTCGCGCTGCAGCAACGTGAGCGCCCCGGCCGCGTCGAAGCGCGACATCCAGGTGGTGCGGGCGCCGGCCCACAGGGCGCCGAGCTGGGCGACCACCAGGCCGTGGATGTGGTGCAGCGGCAGCG
Organism: Myxococcota bacterium; assembly: GCA_023150805.1. Taxonomy (GTDB): domain Bacteria; phylum Myxococcota_A; class UBA796; order UBA796; family UBA2385; genus UBA2385. Next base: position 9,122 of record JAKLKF010000100.1, read on the forward strand.
CGTGCAGGAGGTGATCGTGCACCGACCAGCCCCAGGCCTGGTGCAGGGCCTGGATGGTCGCGAGCAGGTTCTTGTGGCTGAGCATCGCGCCCTTGGGGCGACCGGTCGTGCCCGAGGTGTACATCAGCGCGGCCAGCGCCTCGTCGTCCGGCTCGGGCAGGCTGTCGACCACGGTCGCCTGGTCCAGCCGCTCCCGCACCTCGGCGACCGGGAGCACCCGACAGGGCAGGCCGCCCACCGCGGCGGGGTCCAGCACCACGGCCAGCCGCGCGCCGCTGTCCTCGACCAGGAAGCGGAGCTCGGGCACCGCGGCCCGGTCGTTGACCAGCAGCACCGCTGCGCCGATGCCCAGCGCCCCGAGCAGCAGCTCCACCAGCGCCAGGCTGCGGGGGAGCTGCAGGGCCACGACGTCGCCGCCGCGCAGGCCCAGCCCGCGCAGCATGCCGGCAGCGCCCCGCACCCGCAGCTCCAGGTCGGCGTAGCACAGGCCGCCCGGGGGCAGGTCGGACAGCTCGCTCTCGCCACCCAGGGCGATGCGCCGGCGCACGCCGTGCGCGGCGTGCAGCGCCTCGGGATCGGCCCAACGGCGCTGGATGGCGTGGTACAGGCCCATGGCGGTCCCCTTGCAGGTCAGAAGTAGTCGGCGGTCAGCTCGCGGATCGAGGCCTGCAGGTCGGGGTCGTCGGTCAGCGTGCGCACGAAGGCCGCCTCGCAGGCGTCGCGAGGAGGGCTGCCCAGGCCGATCAGGCGCGCGGCGTGGACCAGCAGCCGCGTGCTCACCCCCTCCTCCAGGCCCCGGTCGGTCAGGTTGCGGACCTTCTGGCCCAGCTTCACCAGCTTGCGCGCCGTCTCCTCGTCCACCCCCGCCTCGGTGGCCACCACCCGGCGCTCCACGTCGGGCGGCGGGTAGCCGAAGTCCAGCGAGACGAAGCGCTGCCGCGTGCTCTGCTTGAGCTCCTTGAGCACGGACTGGTAGCCGGGGTTGTAGCTGACCACGAGCATGAAGTCGGCGGGCGCGTGGAGCACGTGGCCGAGCTTGTCGATGGTCAGCACCCGGCGGTGGTCGGTCAGCGGGTGGATCACCACCATCGTGTCCTTGCGCGCCTCGACCACCTCGTCCAGGTACAGGATCGCCCCGTGCCGGACGGCCGCGGTCATCGGGCCGTCGACCCACACCGTCTCGTCGCCCTGGATCAGGTAGCGGCCGATCAGGTCGCTGGCGGTCAGGTCCTCGTGGCAGGCCACCGTGACCAGCGGCCGCCCCAGGCGGTGGGCCATCCAGGCGACGAAGCGGGTCTTGCCGCAGCCGGTGGGCCCCTTCAGGATGACCGGGATGCGCGCCTGGAACGCGTGCGCGAACAGCTCCGCCTCGCCGGCGACGGGCAGGTAGAACGGCGCCTCGTCGACGCGGTACTCGTCGACGGGGGGGGTCAGCACGCGCATCGGGACTCCGGGAAGCGGCAAGACGCTAACCGTCCCGCAGCGAGGCGGGGCCGGCACCATCGCCGCGGCGAGGCCCCGAGCCGTCGGTCCCGGAATAGGCTGTGCCCATGCGCCCCCCGCCCTCCGCTGCCGCACAAGCCCTCAACGACACCCTGGCCCGTCACCACCCGGCGGCGGCGGCCTGCCTCTCGCCCCTGGGGCGCAGCCTGTTCTTCCCCCGCGGCATCCCCTCCCAGTCGGCCGAGGCGCGGGACTGTCCGATCAACGCCACCATCGGCCAGGTCACCGACGGGCACGGCCACGCGCTGGCCCTGCCGGCGATCCTCTCGGCCCTGGGCGGCCTGGATGGCGACGAGGCGGTGCTCTACACGGCCCAGGGCGGGCGCCGCGACCTGCGCGAGCGGTGGGCGGCCCACATCGCCGCGGACGCGCCGGGCGCGCCGGTCGACATCAGCCTGCCGGTGGTGGCGGCGGGCCTGACGCACGGGCTGGAGCTGGCGGCGGCCCTCTTCGCCGGGCCCGACACGCCGGTGCTGCTGCCGGACCCGTTCTGGGGCAACTACACGGCCATCTTCGAGCGCCTGCACCAGGCGCGCGTGATCCCCTACCCCCTGGTCCGCGACGCGCGCGGTCCCGCGGGCTGGCTGGACGTCCCGGCGCTGCGCCGCGCCATCGGCGCCCTGGACCGCCCGGCCATCCTGGTGATGAACTTCCCGAGCAACCCGCTGGGCTACTCGCCGACCCGCGACGAGGTGCCCGAGCTGGTGGCGGCCGTGGCCGACAGCCCGCAGCCGCTGACCGTGATCTGCGACGACGCCTACCAGGGCATGTGGTGGGAGGACGAGGTCTACGCGCACAGCCTCTTCCACGCGCTGGCCGGCCTGGACCCCGCCCGCGTGCTGGCCGTGAAGGTCGACGGCGCCACCAAGGAGCTGTTCTACTTCGGCGGGCGCGTGGCCTTCCTGACCTTCGGCGCCGCCGGCCCCGCCGCGCAGGCCCTGGAGGAGAAGGGCCGCGCCATCGCGCGCGCCACCGTGTCGGTCGTCAGCTCCACCAGCCAGGCCGTGATGGCCCAGGCCCTGGCCGATCCGACCCTGCCCGCCCAGCAGGCGACGGTGCGCGGTCACCTGCTGCGGCGCTTCCAGGCGCTCAAGCGGGCGCTGGCCGACGCCGGGCTGCAGACCCTGCCCTTCAACAGCGGGATGTTCGCCGTCGTCCGGGTCGCGCGCGACCCCGAGGAGATCCGGCAGGCGCTGCTGCGCGAGGGGGTGGGGGTGGTCGCCCTGCCCGAGATCGGCGCGCTGCGGCTGTCCTACGGCAGCGTCGCCACCGAGGACATCCCGCGGCTGGTGCAGGCCATCGCCCGCCATGCGGGCTAGCGCGCTGGGCCTGCTGCTGCTGGTCGGCTGCATCGACCACCTGCTGGAGGCGCCCTACGTGCTGGCGACGGGCGTGGGCGCGGACGCCCTGAGCCTGTCCCCGACCGCGGACCGCAGCCTGCTGGTCGCAGGCCCCGGCGGGGTCTTCCGGGTCGATGGCAGCGGCGTCGTGACGCCGGTCCACGACGGCCCGATCCGGGGCGCGGTCGCCCACGCGCGCTTCGTGGCGCTGGTCGACGACGCCGGGTTGTCCTTCGGCCCGCCCCAGGGGTCCGGCTTCACGGCGACCCACCGGGTGGCCCTGGCGGGCGTGGTCTCGGCCCAGGCCTGGTGCGAGGACCAGGTCCTGGCGCTGGCGGAGGGCGCCCTGTGGCTGGCCAGCCCCGACCGCCCGGAGGCGACGCGCTGGGCGACCGCCCCCAGGGACGGGATCGCCGTCGCCTTCGGCCCCACGCCGCGATGCGACGCCGCCCTGGTGCTCAGCCCGGACCGGCTGCGGGCCGTCGACCCCGGGGGACAGCGGCTGCTGGCCGAGGGCCTGGAGCAGGCGACCGCCGTCGGCATGGACCGGACCGGCGCCCTGTGGGTGGTGCACCAGGAGCGCCCCGTCCTGGCCCGCATACAGGACGGTCGCCCCGTCACCGTGGCGCGCCACCTGGCCCCCACCACGGACCTGCACTTCGGCACCGGCGACCTGCTGCACCCCGACAACGCCTACCTGCTCACCCGCCAGGGCACCGTGGACTACGTGCGGATCCCCTCGCCCGCGCCGTGAACGCCCCCGCTCCGCGGACGGTGGCGCGCGTCCCCCTCGCCCGCTACCATCCCGCCTCCTCCGCGCCCCACCGGGAGCCACCATGCCCGCCCATCGCCTCCTCCCCTCTGCCCCGGCCCTGGGGACCGCCGCCCTCGCCCTGCTGCTGTCCTCCGGCTGCGAGATCGCCCCCAGCCACGTCACCTCCTCGGACGTGGACGACGCCCTGGCCCGCGGCCACTACAAGACCATGTGCGTGGGCCTGGACATGAAGGAGGACGACGTCCGGCGCTACACGACCGAGCGCTTCGACGCCCTGGCCGACTTCGACCCGCCGACGCCCGAGGGGGTGGAGGCCGGCCGCGCCTGCATCTGCGCCAACATCCTCGACGACCAGGGGCGGGTGGACCTGGCCGTCGCCGAGGGCATGGAGAGCAGCGACCGCGACGACATCGTGCAGTGCCTGGCGGACGCGATCAAGGACCCGGCGGTCGGCCACCGGACCGAGGCCATCGTCGCCCTGTCGCGCACGGCGGCGAAGGCCGGCCGGGACGCGATGGCCGGCCTGGCCCAGGCCGACCCCGACGTGGAGATCCGCGTGCGGGCGATCGAGTCGATCTCCGGCAACCCCGAGTACCAGGACGTCCTGCTCAAGCTGGCGACCACGGACGCCGAGGACCGGGTGCGCGCCGCCGCGACCAGCGGCCTGGCCCGGCTGAAGACCCCCGAGGTGGCCGCGGCGCTGGCGAAGCTGGCGGCCGAGGACAAGGCCGGCGACGTCCGCGGGGCGGCGCTGGCGGCGATGAAGTCCCAGAACGCCGAGGGCATCGACGCGATGCTGTGCAAGGCGATGATGGAGGACGAGAGCCCCGAGGTGCGCCGGCGCGCCGTGATGGCCTTCCAGGGCACCAAGCGCGACGAGGCGATCACCTGCCTGCGCGAGCGCACGATGACCAAGGAGGACGACCCCGGCGTGCGCGAGGCGCTGATGGCCGTGCTCAAGTCCTCCAGCAACCAGAAGGCCGCCGACGTGCTCTGCGAGGCGATCCCCTTCTGGATGAAGAGCTACGTCATCGACGACCTGCCCGACAAGATCCCCGGCACGGACATCGCCAAGGCGCAGAACGACCGGGACTGGAACAACAGCTACAAGTGCATGGAGCGCGCCTACCGCAGCAGCGGCGGCTACTCCTGCTACGCGCGCATGTACACGGCCTGGTGGTTCGAGCAGGTCGGCGGCAGCGCCCACATCCCCAAGTGTCCCAAGTACGAGGACTGAGGTCCTACAGGAGCGTGTGATGGGTTCCCTGGTCGAGGTCATCAAGGACGACGCCAAGCGCCGCGTCGTGGTGGACGACTGCGTCGCCCTCATCGAGGCCGAGGTCCACGACAAGTCGGGCCTGTCCGGCGCCGGCATCAAGCTGGGCTACAAGACGGTCTCTGGCCTCAAGCCGGGGATGATCCCCATGGCGATGAACCACCTGCTGGACGACTTCGCCGCCAAGGTGGATCCGTTCTGGCAGGACTGCCAGAAGCAGGGCAAGGACGCCCGCACCTTCTTCACCAGCAAGAAGGTCGAGATCGCCAACGCCCTGCTGGGCATCACCGACGACCGCGCGCGCCGCAGCAGCCACAAGGTGCTGGTCGGCACCTACCACAAGCTGCGGCCGATGGCGGTGGAGCACGTGGGCGCGGCCATGCCCCGCTTCGCCGACCTGGTGAAGAAGCACGCGAGCTGACCGGCTTGGACGCCGACAGCCTGCAAGCGCTGCTGGCGGTGCTGGACCACGGCTCGGTGGCCGCCGCGGCACAGGCGCAGGGCCTGCCCCGGACCACCGTGCGTCGCCGCGTCGAGCGCCTGGAGGCACGCCTGGGGCACCCGCTCTTCGTCCGGGATCCCCGCGGCGCCACGCCCACGCCGGCGGCCCTGGCCCTGGCCGAGCAGGCCCGCCCGCTGCTGGCCCGCCTGCAGGCGCTGGCCGGCGAGGTGCAGCAGCAGGCCGACGCCCAGGCGGGGCGCGTGCACCTGCTGGTCCCGGTCGGCATGCCCCCCGAGCTGGTGGTGCTGGGGATGGCGCACGCGCGCCAGGCCTTCCCCGGCCTGCGCCTGGAGCTGAGCCCCGGCGAGGTCGGCGCCGGTGCCCTCCCCGCCGACGTCGACCTCGCCTTCCACTTCGGCCCCGCGCCGCCGCGCGGCCCCTTCCGCACCCGCGTGCTGGTGCGCATGCCCGAGCACCTGCTGGCCAGCCCCGCCTTCCTGGAGGCGCACGGCGCGCCGCGCACCCTGGACGACCTGCGGGCGCTGCCCCTGCTGTGCTGGCGCCCGCCCGGCGCGACCGGTCGCCTGCTGCCGCTGCGGTCGGGAGGCCACCTCCAGGTCGACCCGATCCTGGTCTCGCCGGACATCCACGTGGTCCGCGCGGCGACCGCGGCCGGGCTGGGGCTGGCCCTGCTGCCCGACGGCCAGCTCCCCGCCGGGGTCGGGGTCGACGGGCTGCGGCCGGTGCTCACCGACCTGGTCGGCGACGAGTGCGCCCTGCGCCTGGTGATCCCCGACGCCGCGGCCCATGCCCCGCGCACGCGCGGCGCGCTGGAGATCGTGGAGCGCCTGCTGGCCCTGGTCGGGGTGGGCTGACCCACCCGGCTGGCCGCATCCGGCCACCCGCTGTCGCGCCGGCGCACCCTGCGCCGCGTGGCCCGGCCCGGTAGCCTCTCGGGGTCCCCACCCCTGAGGTATCCATGCGGAACGCCCGGTTTCGCGTCGCGCACCTGTGCGGCGCCACCCTGCTCGGCCTGAGCCTGCTCTCCCCCGCCTGCGGCGACAAGGACGGAGACGGCAGCACCACCGGCGACGGCGGCGCAGGAGACGGGGGCACCGGCGGGGACTGCTTCGAGCTGGCCGACGGGAGCTGCGTGGAGGAGACCTTCCACAACCCGCCCGAGCTGGACGCCGACGACGAGGGCGTCTTCCGCCTGACCCTGGCGCCGACCGAGGTGGAGATCGACGGGCAGCGCCACTGTGTGCGGGCCTACAACGGCCTCTTCCCGGGCCCGACCCTGGTCACCCCCGCCCGCGAGGGCAGCGCCGTGCGCCAGGTCCGCGTCGACCTGAAGAACGACCTGCTCGGCCACGACCTCCGCTCGCTCTCCGGCGGGGCCTGCACCTGCACCGACGCGCACGGCATGGCCTGCACGCCGTCGGGCCACGACGCCTGTGACGAGGGGCACGACGGGCACGACGACTGCACCTGCGTGGACGAGGACGGCGAGACCTGCGAGCACATGTTCGACTTCAACGTGACCAACCTGCACGCCCACGGGTCCCACGTGCGCCCCGACTACGCCCGGGGCGGTGGCTGCGTGGCCGAGGACGGCCTGTCCTGCCGGGAGTGCGGCGAGGACGCCTGCGACGGCGACACCACCGACGACACCTGCTTCCTGGGCGACGACGTGCTCACCCAGGTCCAGCCCGGGGCCGGCGCGCGCTACCGCTGGGACCTGGACGAGGACGGCACCCACCACGACGGGCTGAACTGGTACCACCCGCACATCCACGGCACGACGGCGATCCAGACCGCCAGCGGCGCCGCGGGCGCCTGGATCATCCGGGGGCCGCTGGACGAGGTCGAGGGCGTGGCCCAGGCCCGGGAGCGGGTCATCGTCTTCCACACCCCCAGCGTGGCCGAGAACGGCTTCGAACCACTGGCCGACGGCGAGGAGTGCACCGAGGACACGCTGACCTTCAACGACTTCGACGTGCTCGCCTCGACGATCTCCCCCCAGCTCAACATGATCAACGGCCTGCGCCGCCCCCGCATGGTCACCCCACCCGGCCAGGTGGAGCGCTGGCGCATCCTCAACGCCGGCTACCTCGACGAGGTCTGGATGGGCCTCTTCCGCGGCACCGACGCGGACTGCTCGGGCTGGAGCGTCACCCCCGGCGACGTGATGCCCCTCACCCAGATCGCCCGGGACGGCCTCACCCTGCCCCGGAGCTACACCGACGACTACTGGTTCATGTCCTCGGGCTACCGGGTGGAGGGGCTGTTCGGTGGCGAGGGCGTGCTCCAGCACGGCGACACCTGGTGCCTGGTCGCCGCCCGCTTCCTGCAGTCCGAGGGCGAGAGCAGCCCGACCGGCGAGCCCATCAGCCCCGGCGAGGCGCCCACGGTCGAGGAGATCCAGGAGATGCTCGAGCTGGGCGACCTGGTGGCCGTGCTCAACGTGACCGAGGATGCCGGCGTGGCGACCGAGACGTCGCTGCCCACCGACGAGGCGCTGGCCGCCGCCGCCCCCAGCACCGTCGTCGAGGGGATCTCCGCCGAGGACCGCTGCGCGGCCGCCGCCGCGGTCGAGGATCCGGCCGACATCGACCAGGTCGCCGTCCTGCAGGTCGGCTTCTTCACGGCCGACGAGCCCGACCCCTGCGACTGCGCCAACTACAACGTCAACTGCAAGAACTTCGAGGAGACCGACCGGTCGGTCTACCCCTACGACCGCGACCTGCCGCTGGACGAGGTCGAGCACTGGCGGGTCGCGGCCAGCGTGGACGGTCACCCCTTCCACATCCACATCAACCCCTACCTGGTCTGTCCGCAGGACAACGTCTTCGACCCGATCCCCTTCCCCCACTGGCGCGACACCTACCTGGTGAACCTGGACCGCAAGGTCGACCTGGTCACGCAGAACAAGAGCTACACCGGCAGCTATGTCTTCCACTGCCACAAGCTCACCCACGAGGACCACGGCATGATGCAGGTCGTGCGCACCTGCGACCCCGCCGTGGACCCCACCTGCGGCGACTACGGCTGGCGGCAGTGCGCGGCGGAGGACCTGGACTGTGCGCAGGCCCTGGCGGCTACCGACTGCGCCATCGGAGGAGACACGACCGAGGAGCTGCTCACCTGCCTGGCGGCCATCGGCGGCCCCCTGGGCGTGTGCGGCGCGAACTCCTGCGGAAGCGACGAGGACTGCGGACCGGGCACCTCCTGCCGGGACTGGGTCTGCCAGCCCGGCTGAGCGCCGCGCGCGGGTCACGCTCTTCACGCGGTTTCACAGTCCTCTCGCGTAACCGGGGTGTAGATATGCTCTTGCATGGGGGCGTCTCTCGCGACGCCCCCCTCGGTCGGCCCCGAGAGCGTCCACCTGCCCACCCGGAATCCGTCGCATGAACCACCTCCGCCTCCCGCTCCTGCTCAGCACCGTCCTGGCCTTCGCGGCCTGCTCCACCCCCGACGACGCCGAGACCTCGGCGGCGCCGGACGCCACGTCGGTCTTCGTCGGCGCCGACGCCGAGCAGGTGGCGGTGGACCTGGCCTGGCAGGCGCTGGAGCAGGACCCCACCCTGCTGGCCGGCGTGGCCGAGCTTCGCAGCCTCCGGGTCAGCGTGGACGAGGCCGGCATGGCCCACGTCCGCTTCGAGCAGACGGTGCGGGGCGTGCCGGTGTGGGGCGGCCAGGGCATCGTGCACCTGGACCGCGCGGGCAAGGTGACCGGCGTGACCGACGACATGATCCGCGGCCTGCAGGTCGACACCACGCCCCTCTGGGACGCCGACGAGGCCATCGAGCTGGCGCTCGCCGCGCACGGACCGCGCCACGACCTGTCCGAGCGCCCCCAGGCCGACCTGTGGGTCTTCCGCGACAAGCGCGGCGCCGCGCTGGCCTGGCGGGTCCGCATCCAGGACATCGAGGACAACGACCGGCCCTCGATGCCGGTGTTCTTCGTCGACGCCCACACGGGCGCCGTCCTGCACCGCTACGACAACCTGCAGACCTGGAGCCTCACCGACTCCGACAAGATCACCTACGACCTCGCCAACGGGACCCGCTACAGCCGGGCCGCCGTGGGCGACTCCTCGGACGGCGAGCTGCTGACCACGCACGAGGCCATCGGCGACACGCTGGCCTTCCTCTCCTCGGCCGTCGGTCGCGACTCCTACAACGGTGCCGGCGCCGTGGTGAAGTCCTACGGGCACTACAGCCGCAGCTACGTCAACGCCTTCTGGGACGGCAGCCGGCTGGTGTTCGGCGACGGCGACGGCTACTACAGCACCTACCTGGGGGTGCTGGACGTGGCCGCCCACGAGCTGGGCCACGGCGTCACCCAGTACGAGGCGAACCTCACCTACAGCAACGAGTCGGGCGCCCTGAACGAGGCCGCCTCCGACATGCTGGCGGCGGCGGCCGAGGCGTGGACGGACGGGGCCGTCACGGCCGACACCTGGGACATCGGCGAGGACTGCTGGATCGAGCCGGGCACCACCGCCCTGCGCTACATGGACCAGCCCAGCGCCGACGGGACCTCGCGCGACCACTACAGCGCGCGGTACACCGGCACCTCCGACAACGGGGGCGTGCACTGGAACAGCGGCATCGCCAACCACTGGTTCTACCTGGTCGCCCAGGGCGGCCAGCACCACGACGCGGCCTACCGCTCGGGCACCACCGTCACCGGGCTGGGCATCGATGCCGCCTACGAGATCTGGTACACGGCCCTGGCCGGCTACATGACCTCGTCGACCAACTTCTCGGGGGCGCGCACGGCCACCGAGAGCGCCTGCGCCGCCCTGGGCTACACGGCGACCCAGTGCGAGTCCGTGTCCTACGCCTGGTACGAGGTCGGCGTGGGCAGCGACCCCGCCGGCGGCGGCGGCGACACCGGCGGCGGCGGTGACACCGGCGGCGGCACCATGGACTGCGCGGGCACGCTGTACACCGGCACCCTGGCGGGGGCCGGCGACTCGGCGATCGAGCCGGACGGCACCTACGCCTCCTTCCCCAGCGGCCTGACCGCGACGTTGACGGGCCCCGCGGGCACCGACTTCGACCTCTACCTGTACAAGCCCAAGGGCAGCGGCTGGCGCCAGGCCGCCTCGTCGACCGGCTCGACCTCGGACGAGGTGATCAGCACGACCTCCGGCAACACCTACTACCTGCTGGTCAAGAGCTACTCCGGGGCGGGCGAGTACCAGCTCTGCATCGAGTAGCGGGTCAGAAGCTCCAGGCCAGGCGCTCGTCGCCGATCACCACGACCATCGACCCCGGACCCGTGCCGTAGGCCTCGTGCCAGGCGCGGGCCAGCGGGGCCAGGTCGAAGACCAGGTCCTCGGTGATGATCGCGTCGCAGGGGTCGTCGTGGTCGTCGTGCAGCAGCTCCAGGCGCGCCTGCACGGGGCTGCTCTCGGCGAAGCTCTGGTCGGGCCAGCACAGGGTCCAGTCGTGCTCGGCGCAGCCCCCGCTGGCGGAGACGGTCACCGCCAGCAGCGAGCCGGCGATGGAGGCGCCCTCCACCGTGTAGGGATCCCCGTCGTCGGCGCGGCAGGCGGGCAGCGCGTCGGGGTCCACGTAGTCCCAGGTGCAGGTGCCGCCCGCACAGTCGAAGCCCTCGGCCTCGGGGCAGTCGCAGGTGCTGGTCAGGCCCAGGTCGCAGCCCAGGCCCAGCGCCTCGTCGATCAGCGCGTAGAACCCGGCCGTGTCGACGCCGCGCCGGGCGACCCAGTCCCGGGTGCAGCCGCAGCTCGTCCCGGTCAGCACCAGCCCGCACTGGGCGTCGTCGGTGCAGGAACGGATGCGCGCCGCCTCGGCGACGAAGTCGGCGTGCACCTGGGCGCAGGTGCGCAGGCCATCGGTGTCGTCGTCGTCGACCACCAGCGCGCAGCCGGCCAGCAGGAAGAAGATGGGGTTCATGGCGACCTCCCTGGCTCCAAGCTGCACGCCGCCGGCGGGCCTGGGCCGCGGCAGGAGGTCGCGCATCACGGCGCGCGGGGGTGGCGGCGCACCGCGGCGCGCGGCCCCCGCCCCGATCAGGCCGGTCGTGGCGTCATGAGCTTGAAGTGGCCGCCCTGGGGGTCCATCACCGTGGCCATCGGTCCCCACGGCGTGTCCGCGGCCGGCACGACCACGTGGCCACCCAAGGCCAGCACCCGCGCGCAGGCCGCGTCCACGTCGGGCACGGCGAAGTAGACGGCCCAGTGGGAGGGCACGCCGTCGGGCAGGAAGGCCGCGGCGTCCATGAGGCCGGCGCGGGCCTGGTCACCCCGCCCCAGCCGGCTGTAGCGCAGGGGCGCGGCGTCCTCGACCACCTCGACCGGCAGGTCGAACAGGTCCCGGTAGAAGGCCCCCGCCGCGGCGTAGTCCCGGGTCGACAGCTCGTACCAGGCGGGGGTGCCCCAGCCGGTCGCCTCCACGCCCCGGTGGGTGCCCGGCTGCCACAGGCCGGTCGCCGCCCCCGTCGGATCGACGAACATGGCCATGACGCCCAGGTCGCCCACCGCGTCGGGGCCGAAGACGGGCGTGGCGCCCGCGGCCAGCGCCGCGGCCAGGGTCGCGCGCGCGTCGTCGGTGGCCAGCCAGATGCTCCACGCGACGGGCTGCGCGGGGTCCTGGACCTTCATCAGTCCCGCCACGGCTGCGCCGTCCTTGCGGAAGGTCCGGTAGCCGCCGAACTGCGCGGCGGGCTCGTCGCAGGTCCAGCCGAACAGGGCCCGGTAGAAGGCGACGGCCGCGTCCACGTCGGAGGTCGCCAGGTCCAGCCAGATGGGGGTACCGGAAGGGGGCATGGTGATCCTCTCAGGGCTGGACGTGGATGGTCGCGTGGTAGGTCACGACCCCGACGTCGCCGCCCAGGTCCTTCGCGCCGGCCATCGTCGCCGTGACGCTGCCGTCGGCGCCGATCGTGCCCGACCACGGGTCGCTGTAGCCTTCGACCACGACGTTGCCGCTGATCGCGGTGCCCATCGCCGCCCCCGACCAGGCGATGCGCAGCTCGCCCCTGTCGGCGTTGCGCTCCCCCACGCAGGAGGCGGAGAGGTACAGGTTGCCGTTGGTGGCGCTGCCGGAGAGCGCGCCGGTGCAGCGGTCCTGCTGGCCCAGCCGGGCGCTGACCGCCGTGACCTCGAAGGTGCCGGTCTTGGGGCCATCGGGGAGCAGGGTGCTGACACTGCCGCCGCCGGCGCTGCTCTCGTTGACCAGGGACATGAAGTAGTCCCAGTCCCAGCCGCTGCCGGGGTCGGTGTGGCAGGAGCTGCCGCCCCCGCCGCTGTAGGCGCAGCCGGGCACCTCGTTGTGGCCGATGATGTGATCGCGGTCCTTGGGGATGCCGTAGCGGTCGGCGATGTCCCGCACCAGGGCGGCGCTGCTCCGGTACATCGCGTCGGTGTACCAGGTGCCCGGGTCGCTGACGTAGCCCTCGTGCTCGATGCCGATGCTGGCGACGTTGGTCTCCCAGTGCCCGGCGTGCCAGGCGGTGTCCTCCTCGTCCACCATCTGCGTGATCTCGCCGTCGCTGGAGCGGACGCAGTAGTGGGCGCTGGCGCCGGCGGCGGGGTTCTGCAGCCAGGAGATCGAGCCCGAGTAGCTGCCCTCCATGGTGTGGATGACGATCTGGCTCACGCTGCTGCGGCTGCTGTTGGTGTAGTTGCTGCTGCTGGCCGGGATGAACTGGGTGGCCAGGGAGCTGCCGCTGACGGCCTGCCAGGTGCTGCGCCAGGCCAGCTCGTGCGGGCGCACCTCCAGCCAGTCGCCGGTCGACGCCTGGGCGAGGAAGCCCCACTGCATCAGGTCGAAGACCTGCTCGGCGAAGCCGTTGGCGACCAGCGGATCGCTGGCGCCGGCGTAGCGGGCGACCACCGGGTACCACTCCTGCAGCTCGTCCACCGGCTCGCCCAGGTTCTGCTCCTGCTCGTCGGCCCAGGCGCGCAGGACGGCGGCGGCGCCGCGCACCGAGAGCACCGGATCCAGCACCAGGTCGTCGGGATCCTCCCCGATGAGCTCGGCGGCGCGCTCCAGGCTGGGGGCATCGCCGTCGACCTGCAGGTGCATGATCCCCACGCCGCCGTCCACCGCCTCGGCGCCCGCGCGGTCCCGCAGGCGGGTCTGGGCCCAGGAGATGCTGACCAGCAGGTCCCGGGGGACGTCGTAGTCGGTCGCCGCGCGCTCGAAGGCCTGGTCCAGGGTCGTGGGGGCGACGGGCTCGCCGGGGCTGGAGCAGGCGGCGAGCGCGAGGGCGAGGAAGGACAGCGGCGCGGGCATCGAGGCTCCTGGCGAGGGGACACCTCGAGGTCCAGCAAGCGCCATGCCACCCGCCGACGACGTGCAGGGGCGGATCTCCGCGCGCCGGCAGGTCGGGCGGGGCACACGCGCCCCAGCGCCGGTGGGGTGCGCATGCCCCGCTCGGGACGGGCGGGGGACGCGCGGAGCCGCGGGGGCCGGTGCTATGGTGCGGCCCCCCTCCTCGCAGCCCTGGAGCCCCCATGGACCCCCGCTGGACCCGCCTCGCCCTCCTGCCCCTCCTCGCCCTCCCCCTCGCCCTGGCCTGCGGCGACAAGGACGGCGACGACTCCGGCAGCCCCACTGGCGACGGCGGCGCCACCGACGGGGGCGGGACCGGCGACGGCGGCAGCACCGCGGGCGGAGGCACGCTCACCGGGCAGGTCCTCAACGCCGACGGCAGCCCGGCCAGCGTCCAGATGCGGCTGTGCGCCGAGCTGTGCCGGTCGGTGATGACCGAGGCGGACGGCACCTTCGAGTACCTGGCCGTCGAGGCCGACCACTACGCCTTCGAAGCGGTCAACCTGGCCGATCAGAAGAACTACGCCACGCCGCTGGACCTGATCAGCCTGGGTCAGGACGAGGTCCGGGCGCTGAGCACCCCCATGATCCTGTACCCCTTCGCCACCGTGCACGACCTGGGCGACAAGCTGGAGCTGGTCGAGCTGGACGGAGGGCTCACCGTGATGGCGGACCCCAGCGCGATGACCGCCTCCGAGGCCAACTCCCCCTACCTGCAGGAGGGGGACCCCGACTACGTCGCGGCCGTCCGGGTCGACCCGGCCGCCATCGGCCTGCCGCTGGACGAGGTCGAGGGCACTGTGCACGCCGCGTGGTTCATGGGCCGGATGAGCGTCACCCTCAGCCCGCCCTGGTCCTTCACCCTGGACGAGGACCTGGGCCTGGCCGAGGGCACCCAGGTGCGCATCCTGGCCAGCGACTACGACGGCAAGGAGTGGAAGGACGGCGGCACGGCCACCGTCACCGGCGGCACCCTGGCCGCCGACGACGGCTCGGGGATCCCGGTCCTGTCGACGGTCCTGCTGGTCTCGCCCTAGACCGCGGACGTGCGAAGGCCCGGCGCTGGGGCCGGGCCTTCCAGGGGCGGAGCGACGAACCGCGCCGCGTTCACGGCGGCGGTCCCCCCACGCGGATCAGAGCGCGCAGCCCATGGACTGGGCGGTCTGGATCAGGCTCTCGGTGCCGGACTTGCAGCCGGGGGCGGCAGCCGAATGGGCGGCGGCGCGGGTGGCGTCGTCGAAGGCAGCCCAGCCCGCGAAGGCGTCCTTCTGGGCCTGCACGGAGGCCTTCATGCCGTCGAGGGCCGGGCCGAGCTTGTCGCAGGTCGCGATCTTCTCGAAGGTGGCCAGGTACTCGTCGCACTCCGGCACGCCGGTGCTGGTGGCGGCGCCAGCGGCGGGCTCGGCCGGGGGGGCCTCGGCGACCGGGGGGGCCTCCGGAGCCTTCATCTCGGCGGGGGGAGCGGGCGGAGCCTCGACGGCCTCCTCCTTCTCGGAGCAGGCGGCCAGGGCGACGAGCAGGGACAGGGCGCCAGCGAGGCGCAGGGAAGTGTTCATGTCAGTCCGTTCCGATGGGTTCCGGGGAGTGAAGTGAGCGTCCGGTCCCATGGGGCGGCCTCCTAAGCGAGGATGCAGACACCTGTCAATGGACCCCCGTGGCGGAGGGCACCCTGCAAGGCGCGATATCGCAGCGCCAGCGGCCTCGGGATGGCAGACCACGGACACGACCGTCCACTGACGCGCCGGCCGTCAGTCCCCGTAGCTGACGTTGACGGCGCAGTGATCAGAGAGGGCGGGCGAGCGGCCGGAGATCCAGGCGCGCTGCGCCTTCGCGGCCAGATCGGGCGAGGCGAGCTGGTAGTCCAGCCGCCACCCCCGGTCCAGGGCCCGGGCCTGCCCGCGGTTGGACCACCAGGTGTACTCCTGGGAACCGGGATTGCAGGCGCGCCACACGTCGACCCAGCCCAGGGCCAGCAGCTCGGAGAACCAGGCGCGCTCATGCGGTAGGAAGCCGCTGTTCTTCTTGTTGGCCGCCGGGTTGTGGATGTCCCGCTCGGTGTGGGCGATGTTCAGATCGCCACACAGGACGATCGGCCTGCGCTCCCGGAGGAGGGCGGCAGACCAGTCCAGGAACCAGGCCATGAACTCCTCCTTCATCGCCTGGCGGTCCGGTCCGGAGCTGCCGCTGGGCAGGTAGACGCTGATCACCGTCGCCGGGTCGAGGTCCAGGCGCGCGATCCGCCCCTCGCGATCCGCCCAGTCCAGCCCTCCCCCCGTGCGGGCGCCCCGCACGGGCAGGCGGCTCCACACGGCCACGCCCGAGTAGCCCTTCTTCTCGGCGTCGGCCTGCACGTGTTCCCAGCCCGGCGGCCGGCTGTGCTGGGCCTCCATCTGGCCGGCCTGCATCCGCAGCTCCTGCAGGCAGAGCACGTCGGGGCCGAGCTGCTCCCGCCACTGGGGGAAGCCGTTGCGGGTGGCGGCCCGGATGCCGTTGAGGTTGAGGGTCGACAAGGTCCAGGGCATCGGGGCTCCAGGTTCACAGGCGGACGTAGTGGCCGCTGGCGCCCGTGGCGGCACCCAGCGCGACGATCTCGCTGCCCTCGACGTCCAGGGACTGGCCCGCCTCGAGGGACTCCACCGCCAGGCCGTCGACCTGGACGACCAGGCCGCCCTCCCGGCAGAGCAGGCGGTAGGCGCGCGCGCCGGCGCCCCGGTACAGGGTCTGGCGCGCGCCCGGCGCAAGGGCGATCTGCCCCAGCCGGGCCAGGTCGGAGGCGCGGCTCCAGCCGCCGCGGATCACGCGCACGACGCGCTGCGTGCGCGGCCCGGCGAAGTCGGGCCCCGGAGACGTGTCCTCGTCCCCCGCGTCGTCCTCGGGGGGGCCGTCGCCCCCCGCCGACGGCGCCAGGCGCAGCTCCGGGCGGACCCCCCGCGTGCGCGGCTGGTCGCGCCCGAGGCCGCCATCGACCACGGTGACGTCGGGAGCGGACGGGGGCGCGCCGCCCTCGGTGGGCGGGGGAGCGCGCACGCCCGACAGGTCCACGTCCACGTCCAGGTCCACGTCCACGTCGACCGAGACCGGGCCCTCGGGAAGCTCCAGGCCGCGGAGCGCCTCGCGCAGGCCCTGCGCCAGCGCATCGCGCAGGTCCGGGTCGGAGACGCCCGCGACGTCCAGCGAGGCGCCGAGGCGCTCCAGGACGGCATGGAGCAGGTTGGCGTCGGCGTCTTCGGGGGGCGGTTCGGGGGGCTCGGACATCGCTGCTCCCAGAGGCCCCCATCCTAGCACGCCACGCCCGGGGGACGGCGCCGCGGCCGGGCCGTCCCCCGGGGGCCCTCAGGACAGGGCCGCCGCCAGCCGCTCGTCCTCGGCGACCTGGGCCATGCCCCGATCCAGCCAGGCCGCGCCGCGGATCCGCCACAGCGCCACCCCGGCGAAGGCCAGGATCTCGGCGGTCAGCGCGATCCAGGCCCCGGGGGCGCCCATGCCCAGGTGCAGGCCCAACAGCCAGCCCAGCGGCAGGTTGACCAGCCACATGCTGCCCACGCCCGCCAGCAGCGTGAAGCGCGTGTCGCCGGCGCCGTTGAGCACGCCCTGGGCCACCATGGCCACCGCGTCGAAGACCTGGAAGGCCGCGCCGATCAGCATGAGCTGCACCGCCAGCCCGGCCACCTCGGCCGAGGGCTCGAAGACCTCGACCAGCGGCCGCGGCACGGCGACGAACAGCAGCGCCATGCCGCCCATCACCAGCGACGCCAGGCGAGTGCCGGCCCAGAAGGCCTGCCGCGCCAGCGCCGGCTGGCCGGCGCCCAGGGCCTGCCCCACCAGCACGCCGCTGGCCTCGCCGATGGCGTGCCCCGGCAGGAAGCTGACGCTGACGATGCGCATCACGACCACGTGGGCGCCCAGGTGGGCGTCTCCGGCCCGAGCCAGCAAGGCGACGAACACGGCGAAGCCCGCCACCGACAGCACCCCGCGCAGCGCCATCGGCGCGCCCACCTGCAGGGTCCGGCGCAGCAGGTCCCACCGCGGCCGCGCCGAGGTCCGGAGGAGCTGCGGCCAGGCCGCGGCGGCCAGCAGCAGGGTGCCGACGGCCTGGGCCAGGACGGTCGTCGCCGCGGCGCCGGCCACGCCCAGCGCCGGCAGCGGCCCGCTGCCGAAGATGAACGGCGGGTCGAGCGCGATGTTGAGCAGGTTGGCCAGCACGTTGGCCACCATCGGCGTGCGGGTGTCGCCGCGCCCCTGGAACCAGGCCGCCAGCGCCAGCATCGCGACGGCCGGAGCCGAGCCGGCCACGCGGATGCGCAGGTAGGCCTCGCCCTGCTGCGCGACCTCGCCCGAGGCGCCGAACAGGGACACGACCACGCCGGACAAGGGCGCCAGCAGCAGGCCCAGCAGGCCCAGCGCGGCCGTGATCCACAGGGCCTGCCATGCCAGCACGCGCACCTGGTCGTGCCGCTGCCCGCCGGTGGCCTGGGACACGAGCACGCGCACGCCGCCGGTCAGGCCGAAGCCTGCGGCCAGCAGGACGTAGCTGGCCACGCTGCCCAGGCCGATGCCCGCCAGCGGCGCGGTGCCCAGCCGGGCGACGAACAGCGTGTCGGCCAGGGACATGGCTGTCTGGGAGAGCATGCTGATCATGAAGGGCCAGGCCAGGTGCAGCACCTGCCGTTGCCCGATGGACGGCGACGCCGTCGAAGCGCGGGATCTGACGTGCGCGGACATGGCGCACCTCCAGGAGGCCGTGTGTTCACGGCCGGCGAGTGTGTTCACGCAGGACCGCACGGACGCCCCGAGCAGGGGGGCGCCGAGCGTCCGTCAGAGGTCAACCACGGCGACGGGCGCAGCGGACGAGGCCGGGCACGCCAGGGGCATGCCCGCCCGAACCGGCGCGCGACGAGGTGGCGAGCAGGGGGGCACCGGGCCGGCGATCGCGGGCCCGGACCGGGCGATCAGGCCGCCCGGCCCTCTGCTCCTCGCGACCTTCGCCGGCCCGCGCCCACGGGGTACGGACCCGCGGCGCCGCACCGGATCGTGGCGGCGAGGGTGACC
>JAKLKF010000101.1 GCA_023150805.1 Myxococcota bacterium
CGCGCCGCCCGCCGCCGTCGCCCCGCGCCCGGCGGGCCGCAGCAACCTGGCCGCCGGGCTGATCGCCGCCCTGGTGGTCTTCGTGGTCGGGGGCCTGCTCCTGACCATCGTGGGCGTCGGCGTCGGCGCCTGGCTCTACCACCAGCAGCAGCCCGTGGCGCTCCCCTCCCCCCCCTCCTCGCCGGACGCCGCCCTGGCCGCCGCCGCGGGTGATCTCGACCCGACGGCGTCCCCCGACCCCCCTGCCGCCGAGCCCGCTGCCGCCGACCCCCCTGCCGCCGAGCCCGCTGCCGCCGAGCCCGCTGCCGCCGTGGACGTCGAGATCGTCGCCGACGACGAGCTGCTGCAGTGGGTCGCGGTCGAGGACCCGGCCGGGGCGCGCCAGTTCAAGGGCAGCCCCGGGGGCACGGCCCACCTGCCCCCGGGGAGCTACACCCTGGTCGCCAAGGTGCGCGCCCGCGGCGCCGTGCAGCAGGCCTGGGACCTGGAGGGGCCGACCCGCCTGACCTGCGTCACCGCCGCCCAGGGCGCGGTCCGCTGCACGCCGGACACCGGCCGCCCGCTGGACCTGGTCCCCTGATCACGGCGCGCTGGCCTGCTTGATCCGCTCCAGGGTCTTGGTGCCGATGTAGGGGGTCTGCGCGAAGCTGGCCAGGTCGTCGAAGGGCCGGCCGTCCAGGATGATGTTCACCTGCCGTGCCGCCACGCCCGAGCTGCGCAGGGTGTCCGCGTCGGCCTCGTTCAGCCAGGCCAGGGCGGCCGCGGCCTCGGCGGCGGTGAAGCGGACGTCGTCGGCGACCACCGCGGTGCCTGGCGACGCGCCCGGCGCGGCGGCGGGGGCGGCGCTGCCGGATCCGGAGGAGGAGCGCAGCGGCGCCAGGCGGGTGTGGCCAGCCGCCGTGCCCTGGTCCAGGTCGAGGACGACCTCGGCGCCCGCGTGCCCGGCGAGCGCCAGGCGAAAGGCCCGCGGGCCGCCCTCGCCCTCGAGCACCGCCAGGCTGCGGGCCAGCGGGGTCGTGCCCAGCAGCAGCTCCCCCAGGTAGACCTGGGCGCCGGCCGGCTCGCTGGAGATCAGGATCGCCACCTCGCGCGGCGCGGGGGGCAGCTCCACCGCCACGGGCTGGGGGGCTGGCGTCTGGGCGGGACGGGGCGCGGGCGGCACCTCCGCGGCCGACGAGGCCACCGACGGCTCGGGCCCGACGGGAGAACGGAGGCGGTCGGCCCGCCCCAGGACCAGGCCCCCCAGCCCCAGGCCCAGTCCCACCAGCACCGCCGCGCCGCCGGCCACCATCCACCGACGGCCCGCGCGCGCCGGCCCCGTCGCGACCTCGGCCTGAAGCGCCTCGACGGCGTCCACGCGGGCCGAGCGCACGGGTGGAGGCGCGGGCGCCGGCAGCCCCGGCGACGAGGACGCCCCGGACAGGCGCGTGCGCAGCGTGTCCTCCGCCTCGGCGCCGGCCCCGGCCTCCCCCTCCGGCAGGCCCAGCGCCCGCCGGACCTCCTCCAGCAGCGCCAGCGCGGCGTCGGCGTCCTGCGGCCGCGCGGCCGGGTCCTTCTCCAGCAGCCTTCGGGCCAGCGCCTCGACCTCGGCGGGCACGACGGCCTGCGGCGCGCGGGCGGCCATGGTCGGCAGCTCCTCCCGCACGTGCATCCAGGCCACCGCCAGCGGGTTGTCGGCCGTGTAGGGCAGGACGCCGGTCACCATGCGGTACAGGATCACGCCGACCGAGTACAGGTCGCTGCGCGGGTCGCTGTCCTCGGCGCGGGCCTGCTCGGGCGCGACGTACTGGGGCGTGCCGACGAACATGCCGACCTGGGTGATGGTCGCCTCGTCGTCGCCCTTGACCAGGCCGAAGTCGAAGAGCTTGACGAAGTCCCCGCCGTCGTCGGCGCGCGTCAGCATCACGTTGCTGGGCTTGACGTCGCGGTGCACCAGGCCGGCGCGGTGGGCGGCGCGCAGCCCGCGCAGGAGCTGCTCGGTGATGCGCAGGGCGCGGGGCAGGGCGACCGGGCCGCCGCGGAGCAGGGCGCGCAGGGTCTGCCCCGCCAGCAGCTCCATCACGATGTAGCAGTCGCCGCCGTCGGTGCGGCCGTAGTCGTGCACGGTCACGACGTGGGCGTGCTGGATGCGCCCCGCCAGGGCCGCCTCCCGCAGGAAGCGGGCCTGCAGGTCGTGCGCGCCCTCCAGGTCGCGGGGCGGGTGCATCAGCTTGACCGCCACCTGCCGCCCCAAGGGCTCCTGGACGGCGCGGTACACCCGCCCGGAGGCCCCCTGCCCGATGACCTCGTGCAGGCGGTATCGCCCGCCGAGGAGCTGACCGACCAGCGGGTCGACGGGCGGCGAGGGCGAGGAGTCGGCCATCGGTCAGCCCGACGCCCCCGCGGCGTCGGAGAGGGCGCCGGCGACGGGCTCCAGCCGGGGCAGGCCCACCTGCAGCCGCCCGGCCTCGACCGCGCGCCGCACGCTGACGGCGAAGTTGGCGGCGCCCCGCCAGCCGTCGTGCATGGAGCGCCCCGAGGTCCGCGTGGTCATCGGCACCGCCACCTCGACGGGGCGCAGGCCCAGCCGCACGGCCAGGACCCGGACGTTGGCGTCGGCGCAGTCGCCGGGCATGTGGCGCGCCAGCAGGGTCAGCGCGTGGCGGTCCATCGCCCAGAAGCCGCTGGTGACGTCGTGGAGGCGGGCGCCGGTCAGGCCCTGGACCAGCTCCGACAGCAGGTGGTTGCCCGCGCGCCGCGCCCATGGCCCGGGCGAGTCCGTCCCGTGGCGGCTGGCCAGGGCGAGGTGCCGGCCCTCCCCCAGGGCGGCGAGCAGGCGGGGCGCGTGGACCGCCGGGTGCTGGCCGTCGGCGTCGAGCTGGACCACCCGCCGCGCCGGCCCCGCCAGCAGCGCCTGGTACCCGCTGAGCAGGGCCCCCGCGTAGCCCGTGCCCCGCTGGGACACGACCTGGGCCCCCGCCCGCCGGGCCTGCCACGCGGTGTCGTCCCGGCTGCCCCCGTCCACGACGAGCACCGCCGCGCCCGGCAGGGCGGCCATCACCTCGCGCACCGTCCGGGCCACGCGGGGCCCCTCGTCGCGAGCGGGGATGAGGACGGCGATCGGCACGGCCCGACTGTATCGCGCCACCCGGGCCCCGCCGCGATCAGCCCTTCCACTCCTGCAGGCCCAGCGTCCAGACCAGCCGGGCCTCCTGGCGGTCGGCCTCGGGCAGGAAGGAGACCCGCACGTAGTCGCGCTCGGCCATCGTGACCGCGCGAGGGTCCAGCCGCAGGCCGTGCCGCTCGCACACGTCGCGGAAGGCCGGGTCGTCGGGGTAGGCGTAGATCACGCCCAGCTCCTCCAGCACCACCTGCTCGCCCAGCGCGCCGCGCACCCAGAGCTGGTGCCGGCCGTCCCAGTAGGCCAGGTCCTCCAGCTCCCCCAGCGCCGCGAGCACCGTCGCCGGCTCCAGGTCGACGCCCACCCGCTGCACGGGCTTCGGGAGCTGGCCCTGCTGCCGGTCGGTGAGCTGCACGTAGAGCACCTTCCAGGGCCCCTGGACCGCCGCGAGCAGGTCCCGGTGCACCGCCGCCAGCCGCTCGGGCCGGCAGCTCACCAGCAGGCGGGTGTAGCCGCCCTCCAGGACCTGGGGCAGGTAGGCGTCCGGCGGCTCGAAGCCGTCGGGCTGTCCTTGCTTGTCGACGCTCTGGGCCTTGGGCGGGCGGGTCATCGGCGCTCCGGGCGGGGACGCCCGGCTAACCGGCCGGGGCGCCTGCGTGACGCCGCGGAGCGCCGCGAATACAGGCCGGCCGTGCACCCCTCCACCGTCCTGGGCCCGCGCGGCCTCCCCGTCCGCCTCCAGATCCGCGACGTCGTCGTGGATCCGGGCCTGGTGCTGGCGCCGATGGAGGGGGTCACGGACCTGGCCTTCCGGCGCCTGGTGCGCGCGGTCGGCGGGGTCGGCATGACCTGGACCGAGTTCATCCCCGGCGAGGGGCTGGCCCGCGGCGACGACCGCTGGGTGCGCATGGCCGCCTTCGACCCCGACGAGCGCCCCGTCGCCGTCCAGGTCTACGGTCGGGACCCCGCCCTGCTGGCAGAGGCGGCCCGCAGGGTCCAGGACCTGGGCGCCACCATCGTCGACATCAACATGGGCTGCCCCAGCAAGAAGGTCTGCGCCCACAGCGGCGGCAGCGCCCTGATGCGGGAGCCCGCCCTGGTGGCGGCGATCGTGCGGGCCGTGCGCGCCGCGGTCGAGGTGCCGCTGACCGTCAAGATGCGCTCGGGCTTCGACGCGGGCCAGCGCAACGCGCCCGACATCGCCTTCATCGCCCAGGAGGAGGGGGCCGAGGCCGTCACCATCCACTGGCGCACCCGCGCCGACGGCTACGGCGGGGAGCGCGCCGTCGACCGCATCGCCGCCGCCGTCGACCGGCTGTCCGTCCCGGTGCTCGGCAACGGCGACGTCGTCGACCCCCACAGCGCCGAGGCCATGCTGCGCCAGACCGGCTGCGACGGGCTGATGATCGGCCGCGGCGCCATGCGCAGCCCCTGGGTCTTCCGGCAGGTCGGCGCCTGGCTGCACGGCCTGCCCGTGCCCGAGGTGACGGCGGCCGACCGCCGCGACGCGCTGCTGGCCTACCTGGACGGCTGCCGCAGCCACCTGGCCGACAACCCCCGCGGGCGGGGCGGCCTGGACGGCGGCCGGCTGGACCGCGCCGCCCTGGGGCGCTTCAAGCAGCTCTGCAAGCACTTCCTGGACGACGTGCCCGGCGGCCAGGAGGTGCGCACGCAGGTGCTGCGCAGCGGGTCGGCCGCCCAGGCCGAGGCGCTGGTCGTCGACTTCTTCGCCCGGGACGAGCACGCGGCCTGAGCGCCACCAGGTGGACCTCCCGCGGGCCGCCCGCTCAGCAGGCCTCGCCCAGCTCCTTGTCCATCCAGAAGTGCGGGATGCCCGCATCCATGAAGCGCTCGCCGTAGGCCCGGTAGCCCAGCGACAGGTAGAAGGGCACCGCCGCCTCCTGCGCGGCGAGCTTCACGCGCAGCATCCCCCACCGGCGGGCCTCGGCCTCGACCTCGGCCATCACGGCCACGCCGAAGCCCCGACCGCGGTGCTCCCGCAGCACGGCCACGCGCTCGATCTTGCCGACCGGCTGGCCGTCCTCGGCCTGCACCCGGCGCAGCCGGGCCGTGCCCACCGCCACCCAGCCCTCGTCGACGTAGCCCGACTCGTCGGCGCGCCACTCGACCAGGAAGTGGGTCGCCTGGGGATCCAGGCCGTCGACGTCCTCGGGCTCGGGCACCTGCTGCTCCAGGATGAAGACCAGCCGGCGGATCTCCAGGCAGGTGGGCAGCTCCTCGGCCGTCACCCGCCGCACCCGCACCCGGCCCACCTGCACGTCAGCGCGCATCACCACCCTCCTCGCCGGGCGTTGCCGCCCCGGCCTCGTCGAGGACCACCAGCAGGGTGCCGGCGTCGAGCTGCTGCCCCGGCGCCACCCGCACCTCGGCCACCACGCCGCCGTGCGGCGCCCGCACGACCTGCTCCATCTTCATCGCCTCCAGGACCACCAGGGCCTGGCCGGCCTGCACCACCTGCCCGGCGGCCACCGCCACCGAGACCACGACCCCGGTCATCGGCGCGACCAGGCCGCCGGGCGGCAGGGCGTGCCCGGGCTCGGGGAAGGCCGGCAGCACCGCGACCCGCAGGTCGCCGTGCGGACGGTGCAGGTGCCACTCGGCGCTGGAGCGCACCATCGGCAGCTCCTCGGCGACCCCGTCCACCTCGATCCACAGGCCCCCGTCGACCGGGTGGGAACGCACCTCGCTGCCGCCCTCGGCCGGCGCGGGCACCAGCTCCCCCTCGGGCGCGCG
Organism: Myxococcota bacterium; assembly: GCA_023150805.1. Lineage (GTDB taxonomy): Bacteria > Myxococcota_A > UBA796 > UBA796 > UBA2385 > UBA2385. The sequence continues at coordinate 5,855 of JAKLKF010000101.1, forward strand.
CCAGATCCGCAGGTGGCCGGGGCCCAGCTCCCGCCAGCGCAGGCGGTGCTCCGCGCCCCCCGCCTGCAGCGCCAGCTCGGGGTCGCGCCAGCGGTGGTTGCGCCAGCCCGCCGGGACCTCGGGCAGCGGCCGCCCCGCCCGCTCCCGGGCCTGCTCGGCGGCGACCACGGCGCACAGCGCGCGCCAGTCGGCCGGCACCGCGGGCGGCACGAAGCCCTCGAGCATCGTCGTCGACAGCTCGCCGGCCACGAAGCGCGGGTCCTGCAGCATGCCGATCAGGGCGCCGCGGTTGGTGGTCAGCCCCAGCGCGACCAGGCGCTGCAGGCCCTGCACCAGGCGACGGCGGGCCTGCTCGCGGTCCGCGCCGCCGGCCACCACCTTGGCCAGCATCGGGTCGTAGCGCGTGCCCACCTCGCCGCCCGCCTCGACCCCGGCGTCCACCCGCAGGTCCGGAGGCGCCGTCCAGGCCAGCACCGGCCCGGCCGCCGGCAGCCAGCCGCCCGCCACGTCCTCGGCGTACAGCCGCGCCTCGATCGCCCAGCCCCGCGCCTGGACCTGGTCCTGGGAGAGCGGCAGCGGCCGCCCCTCGGCCACCGACAGCTGCAGCTCCACCAGGTCGAGCCCGGTGATCAGCTCGGTCACCGGGTGCTCCACCTGCAGGCGGGTGTTCATCTCCAGGAAGTGGTGGTGGCCGTCCGGCCCCAGGATGAACTCGACCGTGCCGGCGCCGACGTAGCCGACGGCCTGGGCAGCCTGGACGGCGTCGGCGCACAGGGCGGCGCGCTGCTCGGGCGACAGGGCGGGGCTCGGCGCCTCCTCGATCACCTTCTGGTGCCGCCGCTGCAGGCTGCACTCGCGCTCGAAGAGGTGCAGGGTCGCGCCGTGCCGGTCGGCCATGACCTGGACCTCGACGTGGCGGGCCGGCGAGAGGTACCGCTCCAGCACCAGCCGGTCGTCGCCGAAGGCGCCCCGGGCCAGGCGGCGCGCCGCCGCCAGGGCCTCGCGCAGCTCCGAGGGCTCCCGCACCACCTGCATGCCCTTGCCGCCGCCGCCGGCCGCCGCCTTCACCAGCAGCGGCCAGCCGATCCGCGCCGCCTCGGTCGAGAGCGTCTCGTCGTCCTGCGCCTGCCCGTCGTAGCCGGGCACCACGGGCACGCCGAACTCCGCCACCCGCCGCCGCGCCGCCGCCTTGTCGCCCATCGCGGCGATCGCCTCGGCCGGGGGCCCCACCCACACCAGCCCGGCCGCCTCGACCTGCCGCGCGAAGTCGGCGCGCTCGGCCAGGAAGCCGTAGCCGGGGTGCACGCCGACCACCCCGGGCAGGGCCCGCGCCGCCTCGACCAGGGCGGCGCCGTCCAGGTAGTCGGGCACCATCACGCACAGGTCCCCCGCCCGGGCGTGCAGGGCGCCGCGGTCGGCCCCGGTGCAGACCATGCCGATCCGCAGGCCGTGGGCCCGGGCGCTGCGGGCGACGCGCACCGCGATCTCGCCGCGGTTGGCCACGAGCAGGCTGTCCAGGCGCCGCAGGGGCACCGTCGGCGGAGGAGGGGGGAGCGGAGCGGGGCTCAATGGCGGAACACTCCCCAGGAGGAGGTGCCTTGCACGGGGGCCGAGTGGCAGGCCGAGAGCGACAGCCCGACCACCGTGCGCGTGTCGGCGGGATCGATGATGCCGTCGTCCCAGAGGCGGGCGGTGGCGTAGGCGGCGCTGCTCTCCAGGTCGACCTTGCCCTGGAGCATCTGCTTCATCATGGACAGCTCGGCCTCGTCCACGGGCTTGCCGCGGGCCGCCGCCGCCTGGCGCTTGACCAGGTCGAGCACGCCCGCGAGCTGCTCGCCGCCCATCACGGCGATCTTGTGGTTGGGCCAGGAGAACAGGAAGCGCGGCGCGTAGGCCCGCCCCATCATCGCGTAGTTGCCCGCGCCGTAGCTGGCCCCCGTCATGATCGTGATCGCCGGGACCGTGCTGTTGCTGACCGCGTTGATGAGCTTGGCCCCGTCGCGGATGATGCCCCGCTGCTCGACGGTCTTGCCCACCATGAAGCCCGTCGTGTTGTGCAGGAACAGCAGCGGGACGTCGCGCTGGTTGCACAGGGCGATGAACTGCGCGCCCTTGCTGGCGCTCTCCCCGTACAGGATGCCGTCGTTGGCCAGGATCCCCACCGGGTAGCCCATGACGCGGGCCCAGCCGGTGACCAGGGTGCCACCGTACAGCGTCGCGCGCGGGGATCGGCTGGCGCACGTCGGCGCTGGCGATGCCGCGCAGCTCGGCAGGATCGTACCGGGGCGGCGCGGACGGCCCGGGCGGAGGCCCCTGCTTGCGCCAGCCCAGGTCGGCCACGATCTGCCGCCCCAGGCGGATCGCGTCCAGCTCGTCCTCGGCCAGGTAGTCGCACAGCCCGCTCTGCCGGGCGTGCATCTCGGCGCCGCCCAGCGTCTCGTCGTCGACCTCTTCGCCGATGGCCATCTTCACCAGCGGCGGGCCCGCCAGGTAGGCCTGGGCCTGGCCCTTGACCATCACGACGTGGTCGGACATGCCGGGGATGTAGGCGCCGCCGGCCGTGCTGCTGCCGAAGACCAGGCAGACCGTGGGCACCCCGGCCTTGCTGCGCCGGGTCAGGTCGCGGAAGCCCTGGCCACCGGGCAGGAAGATCTGGGCCTGGTTCATCAGGTCGGCGCCCGCGCTCTCGATCAGGGAGACGCCCGGCAGGCGGTTCTCCAGCGCGATCTCCGCCAGGCGGTTGGTCTTCTTGACCGCCCACTCGTTGATGGCGCCCCCCTGCAGCGTGGCCTCGTTCGCCGTGATCAGGCACTCCACCCCGCTGACCAGCCCGACGCCGCCGATCAGCCCGGCGCCCGGTCGCCCGCCCTCGATGTCCGCGCCAGCCAGGGGGCACAGCTCCAGGAACCAGCCGCCCGGATCCAGCAGGCGCTCCACCCGCTCCCGCGGCAGCAGGCGGCCGCGCTCGACGTGCCGCTGGACGTAGCGGTCCCCTCCCCCCTGGCGCGCCTTGAGGAGCTGGGCCTGCAGGCTCGCCAGGGCCCGCGCCATCGCCTCGGCGTTGCGCTGGAAGGACTCGTCCTGGGGATCGATCCGCGTCGGCAGGGTCGGCATGGTGCGGCAGCCTACACCAGGCCGCCGGGCCCGCGGCATGCGACGCCGCGCCACCCTCACCCACCGCCCGCGCCGCCGTGTCTACACCAGGCGCGCAGGAGGCCCCATGCGCGTGCGTCACACCATGACCCCCGATCCGATCACCCTGCCGGCGGGCGCTTCGCTGGGCGAGGCGCTGGACCTGATGGTCCGCAACGAGATCCACGAGCTGCCGGTGCTCGACGGCAGGCGCCTGGTCGGCATCATCACCGAGCGCGACCTCCGCGCGCTGCTGGGCCCCGGCATCAAGGACGGCGACCTGTCGGAGGTCGACGAGGGCATGCTGCAGAGCTCGGTGGACGAGGTCATGTCCGGCGAGGTGCGGTCGATCTCCCCCGACGCCGGCCTGGGCGAGGCGGCCCGCCTGCTGGCCGACCTGCGCGTGGGCGCCCTGCCCGTGACCGACCAGCAGGGCCGCCTGGTCGGCATCCTCAGCGTGACCGACGTGCTCGCCGCCGCCGCACCCCTCTTCGAGGACGACGAGTAGGCCGCCGCGCCTCAGGACGGGACCTGGCCCTCCTGCTCCCCCACCCGCTCCAGCGCCGACCGCAGCAGGTCCCCCTTGGTGATCACGCCGACCAGCCGGCCCTCCTGGAGCACGGGCACCACCGTGATGTGCTCGTCCACCATCAGCGTGGCGATGTCCTGCAGCTCGGCGTCCCAGGCCACCCCCAGGGGGTCGTCGCTCATGATGTCGCGCACGACCACGCCCGCCTGCTTGTCCAGGGCGGCCTGCTGGCCCCGCTTGCCCACCGGCAGCACCCAGCCCAGCAGCCGCAGGTAGTGCGGCATGGTGATGCGCTTGTCCTGGAAGATCAGGTCCATCGCCGTGACCACGCCGACCAGCCGGCCCTCCTCCACCACGCAGGCGCCGTCGGCGCGCGTCTCCAGCAGCAGGCGCGCGAGGCGCGGCAGCGGCAGGTCGGGGCTGACGATCAGCGGGTCGCGCTGCATCAGGTCCAAGGCGTGGGGCATGCACACTCCAAGCAGGCAGAGGGGGCGACACCGGGAGGGAGGCGCGCGGCCCCCTGGGGATCATACCGGGCGAGGCGGCTCAGCGGGCCTCGCGCCAGGGCATGGCGGGCGGCAGGGCGGGCTCGGCGAAGACCCCGGCGCGCAGCGCGTCGGCGTGCGGCGCCACGGTGGACCAGGAGAAGAGCACCACGCCGTGGGCCCCCTCCTCGCGCGCGGCCTCGATGCAGCGCACGGTCTCCTCGTAGCCGATGTCGTAGGTGCCGATGCCCATGTAGACGTGGCGGCCGCTGGCGTGGGCGACGTGGTCGCGCGTGAGCACGCGGAAGTCCAGCGCCTGGCCCTCCGGCTCGGTCACCTCCCAGTAGGCCATCGGCAGGTTGGCGTCGAGCAGCCCCTCGGACAGGAAGGCGCGGCTGTCCTGGTAGTAGTCGGCGTTGCCCTCGGACACCCCGCCCCAGCCCCACTCGTCGGTGTGGATCCCCCACACCGCCGCCGTCACCGGCACGTCCACGGCGGCGCTCACCTGGCGCGCCACGTCCTTGACCATCTCGCGCTGCCAGTCCCCCCAGGACAGCCCCGGGTAGGCGCTGCCGGCGGCCGTGTCGACCGCGAAGGCGGCCTGGCTGGCCGCGTCGTGGGAGTAGCCGCTGCCCGGGTAGCGGATGTAGTCCAGGTGGATGCCGTCGACGTCGTAGCGGGAGGCGACGTCGGCGGCGACCGCCGCGGTGCGGGCGCGGACCTGGGCGTTGCCCAGGCTGGCGTAGACGTAGCTGTCGTTGAGCGCCATGGGCGTGCCGCTCTCGTCGGCCACCACCCACTCGGGGTGGTCCTGCCAGGCGTGCGGCAGCCCCACGCTGTCGGGCGCCGTGCTGCCCAGCCAGAAGGGCGCGACGTTGAGGTAGGCGTGCACCTGCAGGCCGCGGGCGTGGGCCGCCTCGACCGCCACGGCCAGCGGGTCCCAGCCCGGGTCCTGCCCCAGGGTGCCCGACAGCCGCGACGCCCAGGGCTCGAGGTCGCTGTCGTAGTAGGCGTCGAAGTTGGCGCGGACCTGGAAGAAGACCGCGTTGAAGCCCGCGTCCGCGATCTGCCCGAAGGTCTCGGTCAGCTCGGACCCGGTGGCCGAGGTGCTGGCCCACTCGTAGCGGGTCAGCCACACGCCGCGCAACTCGCCGCCCTCCGCCGCCGTGCCGCCGTCCGCGGTCCCGCCGTCCGCGGTCCCGCCGCCCCCGTCGCCGCCGCCCCCGTCGTCCCCGCCGTCCGGCCCGCCGCCGTCCGCGTCCCCGCCGTCTGCGTCCCCGCCGTCCGCCAGCCCGCCATCCGCGTTCCCGCCGTCCGCCTGCCCGCCGTCGCCGGTCGGACCCAGGCGCACGTCGCCATCGTCAGCGGGGGTGCAGGCCAGCAGCATGGAGAGGAGGCAGACCGTCGACATGGGGCCCGTCTAACGGCCAGAGGAGGACCTCGCCGGCAGGGGCCGGCCGCGGCTCACCGCACCGTGCGCATCGGCTCCTCGTAGACCACGCCGCCGTCGACCTTGCCCCCGCCAGCCAGGCCGATGCTCTGCTCGGCCATCGGGTCGATCTTCACCCGCAGGTTCTTCTGCGAGGCGCCGCCCGAGGTGCGGATGTCGTAGACCACGGCCCAGGCGAAGCCGACGATCTCCTCGAACTGGTTGAAGGACCCGCCGTTGCCCTCGCAGTACTCGGGGCCGCCGTCGAAGACGATGATCGGGCCCTCCCAGGTCCGGCCGTACTGGCTGCTGGTGAGCGCGCTCTGGGACCAGCGGGCCGGCTGCGGCCCCCACTCCTCGGTGTTCCAGGTCGTGTCGCTGGTCTTGATGGCGTTGACGACCTCGGACATGGCGGAGCTGACCACGCCGCCCTGCAGGCCCACGTCGTCGCCGACGCTGGCCACGCCGTCCTGGATGCAGTCGCCGATCTGCGACTTCAGCCAGCTGGCGTTGGGGTGGTCCTCGACGCGGGCCCAGCCCACCGTGTCCAGGCCCGCCGGGTTCAGCACCAGCTGGACGTCCGCCAGCTCCTCCTGCGTGTAGCGGTCGAACAGGCAGTCGGGGATGCCCAGCGGGAGGTAGCAGCTCACGGCCCCCGCCGGCTCCGGCACGGGGTTGAGCACCGCCGACTCGCCCCGGGCCTCGGTCTCCTTGTCCTGGAAGGCCACCGCCGCGAAGGAGGCCGTCACGTCGCCGCGCCAGGCCGTCACCTCCAGCGTGTCGATCAGCTCGGGGTCCGCGGACTCCACGAAGTTGCCCGAGGCGTCGTCCCACCAGCCCAGGCGGATGTCGTCGGCGTGCAGCGTCACCACGTGACCGCCGGCCTTGTTGCGGGCCGCGGCGCGAATCGCGGCCGCCACGGCCTCCTCGACGCCCGCGTCCGTACCGTCCAGGTACAGCGCCCCGGCGCTGGCGGCGATGTCCGCCGCGGCCTCCAGCTCGGCCCAGACCACCTTCTGGTAGGACAGGTCGACGGCGATGGCGCCCACGCCCATCAGCACCGGCAGGGTCAGGACGAAGAGGACGGTGTAGTTGCCCTGGCGAGGGGTCTGCTGGTGGCGCATGGTGCCTCCCGAGGATGTCGCGCGAGGTGACGGCGGGCCTGCGGAGCGATCGGGACCGAGACGCTCCCTTCCCCACCACTGTCACACATGGATGCAGCGCACACCCGCCACGCTTCGCCACGGCCTGTCTGGGATTGTCACCGGGACGCGAGGGCCGGCCCCGTCGGTCGACGCCCGGACGGCAGCGCCCCCACCTCCGCGGGCCTGGCTCCGCGAGGGTGGGGGCGATCCGGCGCGATCCGGGTCAGCGGATCAGGTGCGTGGGCTCGTCGTAGTCGACGCCGGCGTCCACCAGGCCGCCGCCGCCCAGGCCGATCTCCTGCTCCGCCATCAGGTCCAGCTTGACGCGGATGTTCTTGTCGGCCGCCCCGCCTGCGGTCTTCACGTCGTAGACCACGGCCCAGGCGAAGCCCACCAGCTCCTCCACGCCGTTGAAGCCGCCGCCCATGCCCTCGCAGTACTCGGGGCCGCCGTCGAAGACCAGCAGGGGGCCCTCCCAGGTCTGGCCGTACTGCGAGGCGGTCAGCGCGCTCTGGGACCACCGCTCGGGCTGCGGGCCCCAGGCCTCGGCGTCCCAGGTGGTGGTGCTGGTGCGGATGGCCTCCTTGACCTCCTGCACCGCCGAGATCACCTCGCCGTTCTGCAGGCCGACGTCGTCGCCGACCCGCGCGACCCCGTCGTGCTTGCAGTCGGCGATCTGGTCCTTGATCCAGGAGGCGTTGGGCGACTCGGCCACCCGCCCCCAGCCGACGTTGTCCACGCCGGCGGGGTTGAGCACGAGCTGCACGTCGACCAGCTCGTCGCGGTCGTACTTGTCGAAGATGCACAGGGGCACCGCCAGGGGGATGTAGCAGGAGACCGCGCCCGCGGGCTCCGGCGCCGGGTTGCGGGCCAGCGAGTCGCCCGTGGCCTCGGTCTCCTTGTCCTGGAAGGCCACCGCCGCGAAGGAGGCCGTGACGTCCCCGCGCCAGGCCGTGACCTGCAGCGCGTCGATCAGGGCCGGATCGGTCGCCTCGACGAAGTCGCCGGTGGTGAGGTCCCAGTACCCGGTGCGGATGTCCTGGGCCTGGATGAGGACCGGCTGGCCGGCCGCGGTGTTGCGGGCCGCCGCGCGGATGGCGCCGGCGATCGCGCGGTCCACGCCCTCGACCGTGCCGTCAAGGTACTGGGCGCCGGCGGTGGCCGAGATGTCGGCGGCGGCCTCCAGCTCGGCCCACACCACCTTCTGGTAGGACAGGTCGACGGCGACGGCGCCCACGCCCATCAGCGCGGGCAGGGTGAGCACCATGACGACGGAGTAGGTGCCGGAGCGAGAAGAGCTGCGGTGCGTGGTCATCTCAGGACTCCCGCTCGACGAGGGTGAACTGCTGGCTGTGGGTGGCGGGCAGGGTGACGGCGTCGCCCAGGCTGTGCACCGGCAGGCTGACCGAGACGGTGACCACCGGGTCCACGCCGTCGGTGTAGCGGCTGACGGCCACCTGCAGCCCCTCGGTGGGGATGCCCATGGACTCGAAGATGAAGGCGGCCTGCGTGGCGACCTGGGTGTCGGTCGGCGCCTCGGTCCCCGAGGCCGAGGCCGCGAAGCGGGCGGTCTCGTAGGAGCCGTGCACGAAGCGCTGGCGCTCGACCAGGAACCAGCCGAGCTGGATCACGGCCAGCGAGGTCATCACCAGCATGGGGAGGGTCAGCGCGAACTCGACGGCGGTCGAGCCTCGGCGGGAGCGGGACCAGGTGCGCTGCATGGCGGACGTCCTGGGGCGAGGGAGGTGGAGGGTGCACCATGAAGCTCGCACGCCAGCGCCCGCCGCGGGTGCAACGGTCCGCCACCGTCCGTCACGGACCGTCACGCAGCCAGAGTCGCCCCTGGTCTCGCCGCCGCGGGGGCCTCCGGCTCAGCGCGCCCGCGTGGCCCGCATCGCGTCCTCGACCCGGGGGTGCCTGCGCTCGGCCTCCAGCCGCCGCCGCACCCCCGCCCATGAACAGATGGGGCAGGCGGCCGGGTCGTGGCCCCGCGCCGGACAGCTCTCGCGCCCGAACCAGATGATCTGCAGGTGCAGGTCGTTCCACCGCTCCCGCGGGAACAGCGCCTTCAGGTCCCGCTCGGTCCGCTCCACCGAGCTGCCGTCCGACAGCCCCCAGCGCCAGGCCAGCCGGTGGATGTGCGTGTCCACCGGGAAGGCCGGCACGCCGAAGGCCTGGGCCATCACGACGCTGGCCGTCTTGTGGCCCACCCCCGGCAGCGCCTCGAGCGCCGCCATGTCGGCCGGCACCGCCCCCCCGTGCTCGTCCACCAGCCGCTGCGCCAGCGCCCGCACGTTGCGCGCCTTGGTCGGCGCCAGGCCCAGGGTCCGGATGCAGGCCAGGATCCGCGCCTCGTCCAGCGCCGCCATCGCCTGCGGCGTCCGCCCCAGCGCGAAGAGCGCCGGCGTCACCTCGTTGACCTTCTTGTCGGTCGTCTGGGCCGACAGCAGGACCGCGATCAGCAGGGTGAACGGGTCCTCGTGGTCCAGCGGCACGGGCGAGGACGGGTGGCGCTCGTCCAGGATGACCTGGATGCGACGGGCCTTCTCCGCGCGCTGCACCGACGGCCTCCGGCTCAGTTCAAGGCGAAGGGCTCGGCCAGGGTGAAGGGCCCCACCGCCGCGTCGAAGCGCGCCCCTCCCCGGTCGATCATCTGGAAGCTGCCGTGCATGCTGCCGACCGCCGTGTCCAGCGGGCAGCCCGAGCTGTACTGGAAGCTCTCGCCGGGGGCCAGGACCGGCTGGAAGCCGACCACCCCCGGGCCCCGCACGTGCTCCTCCTTGCCGTCGGCGTTGGTGATGACCCAGTGCCGGCTGACGAGCTGCACCGTGTCGGCGCCCTCGTTGGTGATGGTCACGTGGTAGGCGTGCACCCAGAGCTTGTCCTCGGGCGAGGACTGGTCGGGCAGGAACTCGGGCTGGACCTGGACGCGCACACCGCGGGTGACGGTGTCGCTGGCGAGGGTGGGGTCGCGCATGCAGCGGGTCTAATCCAGCCGCCCGCCCTGGCGAGCAGGCCGCTCGCGCGCGCCCCGCAACAGGCTACCTGACGGCCATGCAGGTGCTCCAGCTCCGCGGCGGCCTGGTCGAGACCCGGCACGCCATCTCCGCTGTGGTCGTCGGTGCTTCGGGCACGGGGACGGGCTCCTTCCGCGCCTCGGGCGCGGAGCCGGGCTCCATCCGGGCCCGCTTCGGCCCGCCCACCTCCTCGACCTGGCGCAGCGCCGCCAAGCCGCTTCAGCTCTGGTGCAGCCTGGAGGCGATGGGCGACCCCGCCGATCTGCGCCCCGAGCAGGTCGCGCTCGGCGCCAGCAGCCACAGCGGCCAGGAGGGCCACGTCGCCGCCGTCCAGGCCCTGCTGGACCGCTGGGACCTGCCGCTGCCGGCCCTGCGCTGCGGCGCCGAGCCCCCCGCCCACGCCCCCACCGCGCGGGCCCTGCTGGCCGCCGGCCAGCCCTGGTCGCCCCTGCACAACGACTGCTCGGGCAAGCACGCCTTCCTGCTCGCCGCCTGCCGCGCCCGGGGTTGGTCCACCGACGACTACCTCTCCCCGGACCACCCCCTGCAGCGCCGCATCCTCCAGGTCGCCGCCGACTGGACCGGCGAGCGGCCCGCCCTGGCGGTCGACGGCTGCGGCCTGCCGACGCTGTGGCTGTCGCTGGACGGCATGGCCCGCGCCTGGGCCCGCCTCGCCGCCGCCACCGCCGACCCCTCGCGGGACCCGCGCCTGCACCGCATCGGCGCGGCCATGGCCGCCCACCCCTGGTGGACCAGCGGCGACGACCGCATCGACCTCGCCCTGCACCGCCGCGCGACCGAGCCCTGGATCGGCAAGATCGGCGCCCGCGGCGTCTTCAACGTGGCCCTGCCGGCGCGGGGCCTGGGCCTGGCGCTCAAGGTGCACGACGGCGACGAGGACGCCCTGGCGGTGGCGGTGCCCGCCCTGGTCGACCGGGTGGCGCCCGGGGCCCTCGCGCCGGACCCCGACTGGCCCTGGGCGCGCATCCACAACGTGGTGGGGCGGGTCGTCGGCACCCGGGTAGCCGTGGGCCTCGCCGGTGCCTAGCCTTGCCCTGCCCGGGCCCCCGGGCGCACTGGAGGAGCAGATGGCCAGCGGGCCCGACAAGGAGGGCGACGGCGGCAGCGGAGGTGGCAAGGCAGGTGGCAAGCGCCCCGACCGCCGCACCGAGCGCCGACAGGACGTCCTGGTCAAGGAGCGGGTGCAGCGCCCGCGCCGCCACAAGGTGCTCCTGCACAACGACGACTTCACGCCCATGGAGTTCGTCGTCGACGTGCTGGAGACGCTCTTCCACAAGTCCAAGGCCGAGGCCACCCGCGTGATGCTGATGGTCCACCGCGACGGCACCGGCATCGCCGGCGTGTACCAGGCCGAGGTGGCCGAGTCCAAGGCCCTGCGGACCATCCAGCTCGCCCGCGAGGCCGGCTACCCCCTGATGGCCAGCACCGAACCCGACGGCGAAGGCCCCGACGAGCCCCAGTAGGCCCGGCCCCGGCCCGTGCCCCCCTCCCCTCCCCCCGGACGCGGCCCCATGAAGATCGCCGACACCCTGCGCATCGCCCTCTCCCGCGCGATGGAGGACGCCGCCCAGCGGCGTCACGAGTACCTCACGACCGAGCACGTGCTGCTCGCCCTGCTGCACGACCCGGACACGGCCGACGTGCTCGAGGGCGTCGGCGTCGACCTGCGCAAGCTGGAGCGGGACCTCGACGCCTACCTCGACGCCGAGGTCGAGACCCTGCCCGAGGGCAAGGACGTGGAGCCCCAGCAGACCCTGGCCTTCGGCCGCGTCATCCAGCGGGCCGCCATGTTCGTGCAGCAGCACGGCAAGACCGAGCTGACCGGCGCCATGGTCCTGCTCGAGCTGATGCGCGAGGAGGACAGCTACGCCGTCTTTTTGCTCCAGCAGCAGGGCGTCAGCCGCCTGGACCTGACGACCTGGGTCAGCCACGGCAAGGGCAAGGGCAAGGGCAAGGGCGGGAAGCTGGTGCGCCGGACCTCCGCCGAGCCCGGCGAGGGCGACCTGGCCGGAGAGGGCGAGGACGCGCCCCGCCGCAAGCAGGAGGACGCGCTCACGGAGTACACCGAGGAGCTGGTGGCCAAGGCGGCCGCCGGCCGCATCGACCCGCTGATCGGCCGCGACGGCGAGGTCGAGCGCATCGTGCACATCCTGGCGCGGCGGCGGAAGAACAACCCGCTCTTGCTGGGCGACCCGGGCGTGGGCAAGACCGCCATCGTCGAGGGCCTGGCCCGCCGGGTCCACGAGGGCACCGTGCCCGAGCCGCTGGTCGGCGCGAAGATCTACGCCCTGGACATGGGGGCGGTCCTGGCCGGCACGCGCTTCCGCGGCGACTTCGAGGAGCGCCTGAAGGCCGTGCTGGAGGAGCTGTCCGAGCAGCCGCGCGCGGTCCTGTTCATCGACGAGATCCACACGCTGGTCGGCGCGGGCGCCACCAGCGGCGGCACGATGGACGCCAGCAACCTGCTCAAGCCGGCCCTCTCCGACGGCCGCATGCGCTGCATCGGGTCCACCACCCACAAGGAGCACAAGCAGGCCTTCGGGCGCGACCGCGCCCTGGCTCGCCGCTTCCAGGTGGTCGAGGTCGACGAGCCCAGCGTCGAGGACACCATCGCCATCCTCAAGGGCCTGCTGCCCGGCTACCAGGACCACCACGGCCTGCAGTACGACGAGGAGGCGATCGAGGCGGCCGCGCGCCTGTCGGCCAAGCACCTCTCCGAGCTGAAGCTGCCGGACAAGGCCATCGACGTCATCGACGAGGCAGGCGCCGCCGTGCGCCTGGCCGGGCGCCCCCGCGTGGCGCTCGAGGACGTCGAGGCCACCGTGGCCCGCATGGCCCGCATCCCGCCCAAGAGCGTCACCACCGAGGAGCGGCGCGAGCTGAGCGACCTGTCGGTGGAGCTCAAGCGGGTCATCTTCGGCCAGGACGACGCCGTCGACGCCGTCGCGAGCGCCATCAAGCTGTCCCGCGCCGGGCTGAAGGACCCCGACAAGCCGGTCGGCTCCTTCCTGTTCGCCGGCCCCACCGGCGTCGGCAAGACCGAGCTGGCCCGCAAGCTGGCCGAGATCCTGGGCGTGTCCTTCCAGCGCTTCGACATGTCGGAGTACCAGGAGCGGCACACGGCCAGCCGGCTGATCGGCGCGCCCCCCGGCTACGTCGGCTTCGACCAGGGCGGCCTGCTGACCGACGCCATCTCCCGCAACCCCCACTGCGTGCTGCTGCTCGACGAGATCGAGAAGGCCCACCCCGACATCTACGACCTGCTGCTGCAGGTCATGGACCACGCCTCGCTGACGGACAACACGGGCAAGAAGGCGGACTTCCGCAACGTCATCCTCATCATGACGACCAACGCCGGCGCCCGGGACGCCGCGGTGCGCATGCTGGGCTTCGGCCAGCGCACCGGCGACCACCGCGTCGACGCCGCCCTGGACCGGACCTTCTCGCCGGAGTTCCGCAACCGGCTGGACGCGCTGGTCCGCTTCGGGCCCCTGCCTCCCCAGGTCGTGCGCCGCATCGTCGACAAGTTCCTGGCCCAGCTCGACGCCCAGGTGCGCGAGCGGGGCGTGCGGGTCGATGCGACCCCCGCGGCCCGGGACTGGCTGGCCGAGGCCGGCTACAAGCCGGAGATGGGCGCCCGCGAGATGGGGCGCGTCATCCACCAGCACATCAAGCGCCCGCTGGCCGATCTCATGCTCTTCGGCGACCTGCGCCAGGGCGGCCTGGCCCTGGTCGACGTCGAGCCCGGCGAGGCCGAGGGGGGCACCCGGCTGGTCGTCCGTGCCGAGCCCCTCCCCCTCGAGCCGCAGGCTGCCGGCGACGCCGCGGACGAGGCAGGGGAGGAGGCCGCGGACGAGGAGCCCGCCACCGATGGGACCGCCCCCACGGCCGACGAGGGCGCCCCCTCGTGATCCTGCTCCTGGCGCTGGCCTGCACCTCCGGCGGGCCCGGGCCAGGCGACGGCAACCGGTCCGACGGGGGGGCCTCCGACGGGGGGGCCACCGACGGGGGGGCCACCGACGGAGGGGCCACCGACGGGGGCGGAGCGCTGGCGCTGACCGCCACCCCGCACGAGCGCTACGGCAGCCTGCTGGTGGTCACCTGGCAGCAGCCCGGCGACGGCGTGGCCTGGTTGGCCTGGACCCTGGACGGGGAACAGGCGACGACCGCCCCCCTCCCCCGCCTGCCCGGCCCGCAGCAGCAGCTCCTCGCCGGCGTGCCCTACGCCACCACCGTCGCGGTCGAGCTGTGGAGCCCGGACGGGCTGCTGGCCTCGACCACGGCCACCACCGCCGACCTGCCGGCCGACCTGCCCGTGCCCTCGGTCCTGGCCAGCCAGCCCGCGTCCTGGGATCCCTCCCTGCGCTACGTCCTGCTGTCCACCCCGCCGCTGGGCGCGGCCTGGAGCGACGCCTGGTGGACCAGCATCGTCGACCGCCAGGGCCGGGTGGTCTGGGCCCACCAGGGCCCCCGCCAGCGCATCAGCATGCACGTCCAGCCCGCCGTGGACGGGCGGACCCTGCTCCTCGACGAGAACAGCTACTGGACCACCTTCGACGGCGGCGCCCAGAGCGTCGTCCAGCGCATGAAGCTGGACGGGACCCTGGTCGAGACCGTCGCCGCCCCCGGCCTGCACCACGCCTTCACCGAGCTGCCCGACGGCCGCCTGGCCTGGGGGGCCACCGACGACCGCGACGAGACCCTGGCCGTGGAGCAGGCCGACGGCAGCACCGCCGCCATCTGGTCATGTGACAGCTTCCTCGCCTCCATCGGCGAGTCCGGCTACTGCGGCAGCAACACGCTGCGCTACGACGCGGATCGCGACAGCTACCTGTTCAGCTTCTACAGCGTGGAGACCGTCTTCGAGATCGACGCCACCACCGGCCAGACGCTGCGCTGGTTCGGCCACCTGGACGGGAGCTACGCCTTCGACCCGCCCGACAGCGCCTTCTGGTGGCAGCACGGATCGCACTGGACCGAGGCCGGCACGCTGCTGCTGTCCAGCAAGGACCAGCAGCGCGGCGAGGAGACGGTCGTCCGCGAGTACCAGGTGGACGAGGACCGCCAGGCCCTGGTCGAGCTGTGGTCCTTCGGCGAGGGCCAGGGCGTGTACGGCAGCGAGATGGGCGAGGCCTGGCGCCTGCCCGGCGGCAACACGCTGCACAACTACGGCAGCACCGCCCGCCTGCGCGAGGTGACGCCCGACGGCCAGGTGGTGTGGGACCTCGACTGGGGCAGCCCGCTGTACCTGGGGCGCACGACGGCGCTTCAGAGCCTGGATCCGCTGCTGCCCGACCCGGGCTGAGCCAGGCCCTACAAGGCGAAGGCCCGCTCGAAGGAGGCGCCGATGGCCAGCGCCGCTGCGGTCGGCCCCGCCAGCTCCCAGGGCGTGGCCTCCGGCGTGGAGGCGGCGTACACGGCGAAGGTGTGGGCCCGCGTGAACAGGCGCGCGCCGGTCGAGCAGGTCCCGCTCCAGGGCCAGCAGCCCGTAGCCGACGGGGCCTCCAGCCCCGGTCGCGTAGCCGCCGCCCGCGCCCACGGCGACCGACAGCGGCGCCGGCCACCGTCCGTGCTGGTGCAGCGGGCGCGCCTTGAGCTCCAGCCCGCCGATGCCGGGGCTGCGCACGTCGGTCAGCGCGACCTCGACCGGGCCGAAGCTGTAGCCGGCCGACAGGACCATGCCGTTGGCGACCCGGTCCGGCTCGGTCGAGAAGTCGTGCACCACGCGCAGGAGCACGCTGTGGCCAGGCGACAGCCCGGTCGTGGGCAGCAGGCCCGCGCGGCTGCCCTCCAGGCGCAGCGCGTGGGGATGGACGGTCTGCGGCGGCGCCGTCCGCTCGACCTCGCCGCCCAGGGGCCCCAGCGCGAAGGCCGCCAGCACCTGCCGGGCCTCGGGGCTGTGGTCGGTGCCCTGGCCGTCCCGGTCCGCGAACAGGGCGCTGGCGTCCTTGCCGCAGCCGCGCAGGATCGCCGCCTGGCCCGGGTGGCCGGCGATCCACGCCGTCACGTCGTGGACCACGCCGTCCACCACCAGCCAGCAGCTCTCGGCCGAGTCGTGCCAGGCCACTTCGGCCATGCTCAGGGTGACAGGCGCGGCCCGCGGGGGGCCAAAGTGCCGCTCGTCCTTGCCCGCCACGCCAGGGCGGGCAGGATCCCCCCATGACCGACCGCCCCTCGCCCCTGCGGCGCCACCTGGCCGCCGCCGTCGACCGGGTCCTCGACCCCACCATCGCCCTCTCCTTCGACCGCACCGGCTACCGCCGCCACGCCGTCGGCTTCGACCCCGCGGACCTCGACGTCGACCTGTCGGGCCGCGTGGCCCTGGTCACCGGCGCCAACTCGGGCATCGGCAAGGCCACGGCGCGGGCCCTGGCCGGCATGGGCGCCCAGGTCTGGATGCTCTGCCGCAGCGCCGAGCGGGGCGAGGCCGCCCGGCGGGAGCTGTCCGCCGAGACCGGCGGGGACCTGCGCCTGCTGGTCGCCGACGTGGGCGACCCCACCTCGGTCGCCGCCGCGGTGCAGGCCCTGCCCGTGCCCTTCGTCCACCTGCTCCTCCACAACGCCGGCGCCCTGGTCGACGCCCGCCAGCTCGCCGCCGACGGGCTGGAGAGCACGCTGGCCACGCACCTGGTCGGGCCCTTCCGCCTGACCCGGGCCCTGCGGCCCCGCCTGTCCGACCCGGCCGCGCCCGCGCGGGTCGTGTGGGTCAGCAGCGGCGGCATGTACACCCGGCGCCTGTCGGTCGACGCGCTCAGCCGCCTGAACCGCCCGGGCCCCTTCGACGGCGTGACGGCCTACGCCGAGGTCAAGCGCGCCCAGGTGGTGCTCAGCGCCCAGGTCGCGGCCCGGTGGGGCCTGCACAGCCAGGCCATGCACCCCGGCTGGGCGAGCACGCCGGGCGTCCAGAAGGGCCTGCCGGTCTTCTACAAGGTCACCCGGCAGCTCCTGCGCAGCCCCGAGGAGGGGGCCGACACGGTGGTCTGGCTCTGCGCGAGCCCGCGCCTGCAGGGCGAGCCGAGCGCCTTCTGGTTCGACCGGCGGCGGGTGTCGCCCTACCTGGTCCCGGGCACCCGCCATGCCCCGGCCGAGGAGGAGCGCCTGTGGGCGGCCGTCGAGCGCTGGGCCGACCGGGGGGCCGAGGGCGGGCCCTGAGCCCCCCTGCCGTCGCCCTTGATATCCGGTTATCGCGATATCAAGACATCAGGACCAACCCACGACCCGCCTCGCCGCCACCGCCGACCTCGCCCGCGCCCTGGCCGATCCCACGCGCGTGCGCCTGCTGGCCCTGCTCGACCGGCATCCCCTCTCGGTGGGCGAGCTGGCCGCGGTCACCCAGCTCGCGCAGCCGCGGGTCTCGACCCACCTCGGCCGCCTGCGCGACGCGGGCCTGGTGCTCGCCCACCGCGAGGGCCAGGGCAGCCTGTACCGCCCGGCGGAAGAGGACTGGAGCCCGGCCCAGGCGGCGGTCGTGCGCGCCGTGCTGGCCGCCGCCGACGACCCGCTGCTGCACCAGGACGCCGCGCGCGCCGAGGCCGTGCTGGCCGCCCGGCAGGACGCGGGCACCTGGGCGGACGCGGTCGCCGGCCAGATGGCCCGGCACTACTCGCCCGGCCGCACCTGGGAGGCGGTGGCCCGGGGCCTGGTGGGCCTGTCCCGCCTGGGCCGGGTGGTCGACATCGCCTCGGGCGACGGCGCCGTGGCCGAGCTGCTCGCGCCCCACGCCGCCTCGGTGACCTGCGTGGACATCTCGCCGCGGGTGGTCGCCCTCGCCCAGGCCCGCCTGGTTGGGGTAGCGGGGCTGTCCGTCACCCAGGGCGACATGCACGCCCTGCCCTTCCCCGACGCCTCCTTCGACCACGCGCTGATGCTCGCCAGCCTCTCCTACAGCGACCGCCCCGCCCTGGCGCTGGCCGAGGCGGCGCGCGTCCTGGTCCCCGGGGGCCGGCTGGTCGCCGTCACCCTGCACGCCCACGGCCACCGGGCCGAGGTCGCCCGCTACGACCACAAGAACCTGGGCTTCACGCCCGAGGCGCTGGCCGGCCTGGCCACCGCCGCCGGCCTGCGCCCCCACCTGTGCGCCGTGACCGGTCGCGAGCGGCGCCCCCCGCAGCACCAGGTCCTCACCCTCCACGCCACCAAGCCGGATCCCGCATGAACCGCCGCATCGCCGCCCTGCACGAGGCCCTCGCCCACCGCATCCTGGTCCTGGACGGGGCCATGGGCACCATGATCCAGCGCCACCACCTGCAGGAGGCCGACTACCGGGGCGCCCGCTTCGCCGACCACCCCCACGAGCAGAAGGGCAACAACGAGCTCCTGGTGCTGACCCGCCCCGACGTCATCGGCGGCATCCACCGGGCCTACCTCGAGGCCGGCGCCGACATCCTGGAGACCAACAGCTTCAACGCCAACCGCTACTCGCTGGCCGACTTCCACGTCGAGGAGCTGAGCCACGAGCTGAACGCCGCCGCCGCCGCCCTGGCCCGCGCCGAGTGCGAGGCGATGGAGGCGAAGGACGGCCGGATCCGCTGGGTCGCGGGCGTGCTCGGCCCCACCAGCAAGACCCTGTCGATCAGCCCCGACGTCAACGACCCCGGCTTCCGCGCCGTGGACTGGGCGGGGCTGGTCGCCGCCTACACCGAGGCCGCCATCGGCCTGGTGGACGGCGGCGCCGACGTGCTGCTGATCGAGACCGTCTTCGACACGCTCAACGCCAAGGCCGCGGTCTTCGCCGTGCAGAGCCTGTTCGACGAGCAGCCCCAGCGCCGCGTGCCGATCATGATCTCCGGCACCATCACCGACGCCAGCGGCCGCACCCTGTCCGGCCAGACCGCCCGGGCCTTCTGGAACAGCCTGCGGCACGCCGGCCCCGTCAGCTTCGGCCTGAACTGCGCGCTGGGCGCCGACCAGCTCCGCCAGTACGTGCAGGAGCTGTCCACCTGCGCCGACGTCGCCATCTCCGCCCACCCCAACGCCGGCCTGCCCAACGAGATGGGCGAGTACGACGACAGCCCGGGGCTGATGGCCAGGGAGATCCGCGACTGGGCCCAGGCCGGCTTCCTGAACATCGTCGGCGGCTGCTGCGGCACCAGCCCCGACCACATCGCCGCCATCGCCCAGGCCATCGCCGGCCTGCCGCCGCGGCCGATCCCGACCCTGCCCGCCCGCGCCCGCCTGTCGGGCCTGGAGCACCTGGACCTGGGCGGCCCGGGCCAGCTCTTCGTC
The DNA here is from genome assembly GCA_023150805.1 of Myxococcota bacterium. Taxonomy (GTDB): domain Bacteria; phylum Myxococcota_A; class UBA796; order UBA796; family UBA2385; genus UBA2385. The sequence continues at coordinate 24,838 of JAKLKF010000101.1, forward strand.
AACGTGGGAGAGCGCACCAACGTCACGGGCAGCGCCCGCTTCCGCAAGCTGGTCAAGGAGGGCGACTACGAGGCGGCCCTGGACGTCGCCCGCCAGCAGGTCCAGGCCGGCGCCCAGATCATCGACGTGAACATGGACGAGGGCATGCTGGACGGCGCCGCCGCCATGCGCCGCTTCCTGAACCTGGTGGCCAGCGAGCCCGACATCGCCCGGGTGCCGGTGATGATCGACTCCAGCAAGTGGACGGTCATCGAGGCCGGCCTGCAGTGCGTCCAGGGCAAGCCCATCGTCAACTCGATCTCGCTGAAGGAGGGCGAGGCCGAGTTCCTGCGGCAGGCCGGCCTGGTGCGCCGCTACGGCGCCGCCGTCGTGGTGATGGCCTTCGACGAGGACGGCCAGGCCGACACGCTGGAGCGCAAGATCGCCATCTGTACGCGGAGCTACCACCTGCTGGTCGAGCACGGCTTCCCGGCCGAGGACATCATCTTCGACCCGAACATCTTCGCCATCGCCACCGGCATCGAGGAGCACGACGGCTACGCCGTGGCCTTCATCGAGGCCACCCGCCGCATCAAGCAGACCCTGCCCCACGTGCACGTCAGCGGCGGCGTGTCCAACGTGAGCTTCAGCTTCCGCGGCAACGAGCCCGTGCGGGAGGCGATCCACAGCGTCTTCCTGTACCACGCCATCCAGGCCGGGATGGACATGGGCATCGTCAACGCCGGCCAGCTCGCGGTGTACGACGAGCTCGACCCCGAGCTGCGGGAGCGGGTCGAGGACGTGGTGCTCAACCGCCGCCCCGACGGCACCGAGCGGCTGGTCGAGATCGCCGAGCGTCACAAGGGCAAGGGCAAGGCCCAGGTCGAGGACCTGTCCTGGCGGGAGGCGCCGGTCGGCGAGCGCATCACCCACTCGCTCGTCCACGGCATCGACCGCTTCATCGAGGAGGACACGGCCGCCGCCCTGGCCCTGCTGGGCGCCCCCCTCGCCGTCATCGAGGGGCCCTTGATGGACGGCATGAACGTGGTCGGCGACCGCTTCGGCGCCGGCAAGATGTTCCTGCCCCAGGTCGTGAAGTCCGCCCGCGTCATGAAGAAGGCCGTCGCCTGGCTGGAGCCCTACCTGGAGGCCGAGAAGCGGGCCGATCCGTCCAAGGCCCAGGCCAAGGGGAAGATCCTGATGGCCACGGTCAAGGGCGACGTGCACGACATCGGCAAGAACATCGTGGGCGTGGTCCTGCGCTGCAACGCCTACGACGTGATCGATCTCGGGGTGATGGTGCCCGCCCAGCGCATCCTGGACACCGCCATCGCCGAGAAGGTCGACATGATCGGCCTGTCCGGCCTGATCACGCCCAGCCTGGACGAGATGGTCCACGTGGCCAAGGAGATGAAGCGCCGCGGCATGGACCTGCCCCTGCTCATCGGCGGCGCGACCACCAGCAAGGTGCACACCGCGGTCAAGATCGCCCCCCAGCGCGAGCAGCCGGTCGTCTACGTGCCCGACGCCAGCCGCGCGGTCGGCGTCGCCAGCACCCTGCTCTCGGTCGAGCGCCGCGGCGCCTACGCCCAGGAGGTCGCCCAGGAGTACGACGAGCTGCGTCGCCGCCGGGCCGCCCAGCAGGGGGGGGACCGCCACCTGCCGCTGGAGCAGGCCCGCGCCAACCACCTGCGCCTGGACGGCGCCCCCGTCCCGCCCGCGCAGCCCGGCCTGCACGTGCTCGACCCCTACCCGCTCTCCGACCTGGCCGAGTTCATCGACTGGACCCCCTTCTTCCGCACCTGGGAGCTGGCCGGCACCTGGCCCGGCATCCTGCAGGACCCCGTCGTCGGCCCCCACGCCCGCGACCTGCACCGCGACGCCCTCGCCCTGCTGCGCCGGATCATCGAGGACGGCTCGCTGACCGCCCGCGCCGTCTTCGGCCTGTTCCCCGCCAACCGCCGCGGCGACGACGTCGTCATCTGGACGGACGAGGAGCGCACCACCGTCCGCGAGGTGCTGCACGGGCTGCGCCAGCAGGGCCGCAAGTCCGGTGAACAGAGGAACCTGTGCATCTCCGACTTCGTGGCCGAGGAGGGCACGCCGGACTGGGTGGGCGCCTTCTGCGTGACGGCCGGCCACGGCGCGGACGCCCTGGTCGAGCGCTTCCAGGCCCAGCACGACGACTACAACGCCATCATGGTCAAGGCCCTGGCCGACCGCCTGGCCGAGGCCTTCGCCGAGCGCCTGCACCAGCTCGTGCGCACCCGCTACTGGGGCTACGCCGAGGGCGAGCGCCTGGACCACGCCGCCCTGGTCGACGAGCAGTACCAGGGCGTGCGCCCGGCGCCGGGCTACCCGGCCCAGCCCGACCACACCGAGAAGCAGACCCTGTGGTCCCTGCTGGACGTCGAGGGGCGCATCGGCGTCAGCCTGACCGAGGGCATGGCCATGTGGCCCGCCGCCAGCGTCAGCGGCCTGTTCCTGGCCAGCCCCCAGGCGAAGTACTTCGGCGTCGGCAAGCTCCAGCGCGACCAGGTCGAGGACTACGCGGCCCGCAAGGGCTGGGACCTGGCGACCGCCGAGCGCTGGCTGGCGCCGAACCTGGGCTACGAGGGCTGAGCGCCGGACGCGGGCCCGGCCGTGCTACCCTGCCCCCGTGCGCGCCCTCCTCGCCCTCGCCCTGCTCTCCTGCGCGCCCCCGCCCGACGCCCCGGGCGGCCTGGACAGCGCGGGCGACGGCGGCACGCCCGGGACGGCGGACGGAGGTGGCACCGACCCGGGAGACGGCGGGGAGAGCGGGACCGACGGCGGCAGCACGACCGCGGACGGAGGCGGCGAGCCGACGCCCCGGCCGGCCCTGTTCCTCAACGAGCTCATGCCGGCCAACCTGTCCACCGTGCAGGACGA
>JAKLKF010000102.1:0-290 GCA_023150805.1 Myxococcota bacterium
ACGATCCCCGACATTGCCACTCCCAGTGGTCGTCGCCAGGGCGGGCTGGCCCTTCAGAAGGTGTACTTCATGTTCCCGGTGACGCTGGCACCGAGGTCGAAGCCGATCGCGTAGAAGACATCCGCGTCCAGGCCGATCGAGAAGTGCGAGAGCTTCGTGTAGTACTCGACGTTCGGCCCGCCCATGACGACGGGGTGCGGGGGCCCGTGGAAGCCCGGATCGGCCGCCAGCCCCCAGTCCTGGAGGACCGTGCGGGTGTTCGGCGGGGTCACGCCCGTTCCGTAGTAGTC
>JAKLKF010000102.1:300-27587 GCA_023150805.1 Myxococcota bacterium
CACCGCACAGCCGGCCTGGCAGAGGGTGCAGCGGGAGACGAGGGAGGAGAGCGGTCCGTGGGAGAGCTTCGGGGTGAGGGACCAGTTCTGCGTCCAGATGGCGGAATCGTCCAGCAGTTTCCACGGAAGCGGCGAGAGCATCACGCCCACGCCGGCGCGGGCGCCGATGCCCCAGCGGCGCGCGGGGTAGGTGTTCCACTCGAAGAGGCCGGCCAGGGTGTAGGTGCGCAGGTCGCCCTGCACGTAGGGGCCACCCGTCTGGGCCTGGATCTCGTAGGGGTCGCCCTGGTGCACGCCCTGCTGGAAGGCGATCTCCCAGGCCATGCTGGTGCGCTCGCGATCGAGGAAGTCCTGGCCCACGGCCAGCGCGGTCGCGGTCCCGGCGCTCACGGCGCTGGAGAAGTTGCCCAGGAAGAAGGCGCCGCCGACGTTGGCCTTCAGGTACAGGCCGCGGTTGATCTCGCGGACCTGCCGGTCCCGGACCCGGTCCTGGACGCTCTTCTTCTTGTCGTCGTCGGAGTCGAGATCCCCGTAGTCGTCGTCCTGGGCCTGGGCCGAGGAGGGGGCGAGGACGCCGACGGAGAGGAGGGCGCCGAAGAGCAGGAGGGAGGACTTCATGGGCGGCATCCGCAGCGAGGTGAGGGCCTGGCGCGCACGTCCTGCACGCGCAGCACCCCCGGGTGCTTGGGTGGCGGCTTTCATACCATGGGGTCGTTGCCGAGGGAAGCACGGCGTCCAGGCTTGACGTCGGCTGGACATCCGGCCGGAGAGGCCGAAAGCACGACGCCCCGGCCGAGGCCGGGGCGCCACGCCTGGACTGCCCGTGGGGCTAGCCCGGCGAGAAGATGAAGGGGTAGGAGACGATGACGATGCCGCCGCCCTTGGGCTCGGGGAACTGGAAGCGCCGGAAGCGGTCGGCGATGCAGCTCTCCACCGTGGGGCTGCCCATCGAGCTGGACTTGATCTCGGCCTTGGAGACCGAACCGTCCTTGGCGATGACGAACTTCACCGTGATCTTGCCCGACAGGTCCGGGGACTTGGTCAGCTCGCGCTGGTAGCAGTACCGGATCTGGTTCATGTGGCGCTTGATGACCGCGTCGATGAGCGACTTGTCGAGCGCACCCAGGATGATCGGGTCACCGCCGATGCGGCCGATGCCACCCTCACCCTTGGCGCCGAAGTTGCCGCCGCCCGAGCCGTAGCCCGAGGCGCCCGACCCACGGCCCTTGGTGCCCAGGCCGCCCAGGCCCTCGGCCGTGCCGCCGCCGCCCAGGCCCGAGCCGCGAGAGCCGAGACCGCCCGAGCCGATCTGCGTGCCCTTGGCGCCGATCAGGCCGCCGATGCCGCCGGTCAGGTCGCTGTTCAGGTTCGAGCTGCCGAACACGCCGTCCAGCTCGCCACCCTCGCGCAGGGCGCCCAGCACGCCGGCGTCCTCGGCGATCTCCTTGTCGAGCTGCTGCTGCTGCATCTCGACCTTGTTGCCCTTGGCCTGCTTCATCTTGGCGTCTTTCTTGCCGACCTTGCCCTCTTCCTTCTTGGCCTTGGCGCCTTCACCGGCGTCGGGGTTCGCCTCGGGCTTGTTGTCCTTCTTGGGCTGCTCGGGCTCCGGCTGCTGCAGCAGCAGGTCGACGAAGCGGTCGGGGATCTCCATGACCTCGTTCTCCGGCGGAGGCGGCGCGGTCATCAGGTAGATGCCCAGCACCACGCCGAGGAAGGTCATGAAGGACATGATCCCCAGGAAGGGGTAGTCCATGTTGTCGGTGATGGCGCTCACGACCTTCTTGCTGGCCGGCACCATCTGGGCCAGGACCACCGTGTCGTCGCCCAGGTCCGCCACCAGGCGCATGTCCTCGTCGATGGCCACGGTGTACTGGCCGGGGCCGTAGGACGAGGCCTTGCCGCGGGCGATCAGCTCGGGGAAGGTGAGCCGCTCCTCGCCCATGTCGACGAAGCCCGACCACTTGTCCGAGATGTGGGCCACGTACTGGCTGCCCTGCCACTCGAACATCTTGTAGCCGTCTTCGGGCAGGTCGCTGGGCGGCGCGTAGAAGTCGTCCTTGGTCTCGCAGACCGCCTCGGAGATGGTGGGGCCGAACAGCCAGGCCACCTTGGAGAAGGGCTCGGGCACCCACGCGATCGGGAAGCCCAGCATGCGCCAGCGCCAGCCGGTGCGGTCGCCCAGGGTGACCGGGCCCTGGCCCTTGGCGAAGTGCTTGGTGTCGACGACGATGTCGCCCCAGGACTGGGCCACCATCAGCACGTTGCCGCGCTTGGGATCGTCGGCCGCCGTCGGGCCGCCGGTGCCGAAGCGCATCATGAACGCCAGGACGTCCTCGGTGTTCTCCTGCGCCGACTCCTCGGTGTCCTCGCCCTGGCCCTCGGCCACCGCGGCGCCGCCGGGCTCGGTCATGTCGTCGTGCGCCATCTCCTCGTCGGCGGCCGGCGCCACCGGCGCCGCGCCCATGGCCTCGAGCACCGGCGCCGGCGCGAGCTGGGTCGCCTCCTCGTCGTTGAAGGCCGCCTCGTCGGCGATGCCCACGCTGATCCGCAGGCCGCCCACCTCGACCTGGTCGCCGGAGCGCAGGAAGGCGTTGTTGATGGCCTTGCCGTTGACCTTGGTCCCCGCCGGGCTGCCCAGGTCGAGGAGCTGGACACGACCGTCGTCGTTGACGTTGACGACCGCGTGCAGCTCGGCCAGGGCCGGGTCGTCCACCTGGAGCATGGCGGCCGCCCCACGGCCGATGGTCACGCTCTCGGAGGTGAACTCCTGGCGGCGGACGAACTCGGTCCCGCGGTGGATCTCGAAGGTGAGGACGAGGTTTCCGGTAGGCATGATGAGTACCTTGGCGCGTCACCCGCAGGCGCGCGCGGACGGGGCGGAGAGGAGAGGAGGAGGGGCCGCGCCGGGCCTACTTGACCTCGTCCACAGACTGGGACATCTCGGAGTTGAAGTCGGCGCGGAGCTTGATGAGGGGGTTGAAGGAGGCCCGCTTGCGGTCCAGCAGCAGGGCGCCCTGGGGCTTGACCAGCTCACCGGCCACCTCGACGCCCTCGAAGTCGACCTCGGTGCGCTCCTTGTAGATGACCTTGGGAGCGTCCTCTCCCCCACCCTCGTCCTGCGCGAAGGCAGTGCCGGAGATGCTGAGCAGGGCGGAGGCGATGACCAGGTGGCGAAGGGAACGCATGTGGTCCTCAGGCGGTAGGTGGGAGTCGGGGCTGGACTATACCGAGGCGCGTGCGCGACGGGAAGGCGCACGGATGCAGGGCGGACTGGCCGTGACGGTGGAAGTGTGCGGGATCTCGAAGGTCCTCACAATCCGCGCCCTGCAAGCTTGTCGTCAAATGGGCGCTCAGTCGATCTCCGCCACCGAGGCGGACATCTCGCGCGAGAAGTCGCTGCGCAGCGCGATCCAGGTGGTGCCACCGCGCACGGAGCGCTCCGTGCTCAGCACGAGGGAGGGGCCGGTGACCTTTCCGTCGACCTGCAGCTCGCGGAACTCGTGCTCGTCGATCACGGTGCGCTCGAGGACCCGCACCGGGGGCGGGGCGGGGGTGGTGTCCGCCTGGGCGTGGGCCGGTCCGGGGACAGCCAGCAGGGTGAGCACGAGGACAGCGATGGACACGACGGCACCTCCTCCGCGGTGGCGTCCGCGGTGCGCGGGGTCCCGAAAGAGCTCGGGCGCTGAGGTTCGACCCTGCAGCGCCCGAGCGGTTCCCGAAATCCGGGGAGATCTACTGCCCGCCGCCCTCGGCAGGGGGCAGCTCGCGCGGCCCGCCCTCCGCGGGCGGCTCTTCGGCCGGGGCTCCCTCGGCGGGGGCGGCCGGGGCCTCCTCGGTGGGCGGAGGCGTGGCGGCGCCGCCAGCGCCGCAAGAGGGCACGATCTCCTCGATCTGCGGCAGGATCTGGTCGACGAAGGTCATGACGTCGCCGGCCATGTCGGCCTCGCCCGCCTCGACCACCATCGCCGCCTGCTCGTAGACCATGAGGCCCATGTCGGTGGCCTCCATCTCGACCATCATCTCGCAGGAGCCGTACTTGTCCAGGTAGTCCTTGAGCTTGGTGACCTTGACCTTGAGCTCGGCCAGCTGCTCTTCCTGGCGCTTCTTGCGCTCCTCGGCCTCCTTGCGCTTGCGCTCCTCCTCGGCCAGCCGCGCCTCCTCGGCCTGCTGCGAGGCGAGCACGCGCTCCTTGCGCTCGTAGACCTGGTGGCTGGGGGAGAGCTTGCCCGCGTTCACCTTGATGTAGTCGTCGAGGTACTTCTGGGCCTTCTTGTAGTCCTTGACGTACTTCTCCTGCAGCGTGGCGGCGTTGAAGAAGGCCGTCTCGTTGTCGGGGTCCGCCGCCAGGATCTCGTCGTACAGGCGCGCGGCGTTGTCGTAGTCCTTGGTCCCGCGCAGCGCGATGGCCAGGCCGAGCTTGGCGTCGACGTTGCCGGGCTGGGCGCCCACGGCGGCCTCGAAGCACTGCTTCGCCAGGTTGTAGTCGCCGGAGTCCAGGGCGACCCAGCCCAGGTTCAGGTTGGCCTCGACGTCACCCGGGTTCAGCTTGATCGCCGTCTTGAACTCCTCGATGGCGGCGGGCTCGTCGCCCATCACCAGGAAGGTCACGCCCAGGTTGTTGTAGATGCCGCTGTCGCCCTCGGCCAGGGTCTTGGCCTTCTCGGAGCAGAGCTTCGAGAGCGCGTTCTTGCCCTGCGCGAAGTACAGGCGGCTGAGGTTGCGGTAGGCGCCCACGTTCTTGGGGTCGCGCAGCAGGATCTCCTTGGCCTGCTCCTCGGCCTCGTCGTACATGCCCGCGGCGGACAAGGCGTCGAGCAGGCTGTTGCGCAGGCCGAGGTCGTCGGGCTTGCGCTCCACCTGGGCCTTGTACAGCGCCACCGACTCGGCGCCGCGGTCCAGCTCGGCGAGCACCTGGGCCAGGTTCGCCACCGCCGCGTCGTAGTCGGGGTTGGCGTCGAGCGCCTTCTGGTAGTGGGCGGCTGCCTTGTCGTTGAAGCCGAGCTGCTCGGCGGCCCAGCCGGCGTTGAACCAGGCCTTGGCGTAGCCGCCGTCCTTGCCCGCGGCCTGCAGGAACAGGTCGTAGGCCGCCTGGTAGTTGACCGTGCCGCTCTTGTCCGGCGCCTTGAGCATCGTGACGCCCGCCTCGAAGAGCTGGCTCGCGCTCATCATGGACGGATCGACCACGGGCTCGGTCGGCTTCTTCTGGCCGCAGGCCAGGTACAGCGGCGCGGCGGAGAGCCCGAGCGCCAGGAGCAGGGTGTGGGTGCGCATGGGTTGCTCCAGATCCCTCAGGGGCTCTGCTCGTAGTCGTAGACGACCACGTTCTTGGACACGTAGCGAGGCTCGAGGACGTCCTCGGACAGCTCCGGGTACTCCTCGGGACGCAGCGCGCCGAGCTGGCGCGTCGCGTAGGCCGTGTTCTCGTTGTAGAGGTTCAGCTCGTAGGCCTTCTCCAGGGCCAGGGAGTAGGCGGCGGCCGCCTTCTCCACCTGCACATAGGCCTTGTCCTCCAGGCTCATGCAGTACAGCTCCTTCTGGTCCTCGGTCAGGTAGGTCGGGACGTAGCTGTTCTTGCAGTTCAGCGTGAAGGCCATGTTCTCGTAGGCCTGGCCCAGGGTCGTGGCGCTGGCCAGACCCCACTCGCCCGACCCGGTCTTGAGGATCTCCCCGTAGGTGGCCTCGACCTCCTGCAGGGCCTTGGCCTTGGCGACGAGCTGGTCGGCCAGGGCCTTGTCGATCTGCTTGCGGTTGGTCGAGGTCGTGCCCGACATCTTGAGCGCGAGGTACCGGTCGAGGACGGCCTTGGCCTCCTTGAACATGATCTCGGCGATGAAGTTGGGCGCCGCCTCGTGGGGCTTGCTCTTGTCCTTCTCCCAGGCCGCCAGGGTCTCCTTCCAGTGCTTGTCGGCCGGCTTGCCCTGCTTCTCCAGGGCCAGGCCGTAGCGCAGGCGGGCGAAGTAGACCTGGTCCACGGTCGCGTCGGGGCGGGGCTTCGTGTAGAAGGCGCTGTAGACGTTGGCGGCGTCCGCCCAGCGGCCCGCCTCCTCGTGGATCTGGGCGATGTCCAGCATCAGCGGGGTGACGCGGGTGTCATCGGGGTAGGTCGCGATGAAGGCCTGGTAGTTCTTGATCGCCGTGTCGCGATCCTCCATCGCCCGGCGGAACAGGCCCGCCGAGTAGATGGCCTCCTTGGCCGCCTCGTGCTTGTTGTCGAGCGCGAAGATCTTCTCGTACCACTTGGCCGCCTCGTCGAAGTCGGCGACCGACTCCAGGTCGTAGCCCAGCGAGGCCACCTGGTTGTTGTAGTACTTGGACTTGGGCCAGCCCTCGATGAGGCGCATGCGGGTCGTCATGGCGCCGCGCACGTCGCCCACCTTGTAGAAGTAGGCGGCGGCGTTGTTCAGCGCCAGGTCGGCCACCTCGGACTTGGGGAACTCGTCGACGAAGGCCACGAAGGCGGTCGCGGCCTTCTTGTCGTCCTTGTCCTTCTCGTAGGTGACCTCGATCAGCTTGAAGGAGGCCCGCTCGTAGACGTTGTAGACCTCGTCCTTGAAGGCCTTGGAGCCCAGGCCCTGCTGATCGTAGAAGGCCTTGCTGACCTCCTTGAGGTTGGCCCAGTCCTGGACCAGGTTGAAGGAGTCCAGGATCAGGTTCGCGGCCTGCTCGGCTTCCTTGGACTGGGGGTCCATGCCGATGACGATCCGGAAGCGGTCCGAGGCGTCCTTGAACCGGTTCTTGTTGTACAGCAGGTAGGCCGACTTGTAGATGACGTTGCGGGCCTTGCTGTTGTCCTTGAAGTGCTGGGTGTACTGGTCGCAGGCGGCCAGCAGCTTGTTCTCCCAGTCGGACATGGGCAGCTCGGCGGTCGACTTGCCGTCGGCCGTCTGGATCTTGCCCTCCTTCTTCTCGACCTTGATGACCTCTTCGGCGGCGAAGATGGCCGACTCGGCGCAGAACTCCGAGCGCTGGCCCTTGGGGTCCATCTGGACCACCTTCATGTACTGGTCATAGGCCTGGTCGTACTTCTTGGTCTTGTACAGGAGCTCGCCGTAGGCGTAGCGCATCTCGTAGGCGTTCTTCTCTTCCGGGAAGTTCTCGAGGTAGACCGAGTAGGCCTGCTCGGCCAGCTCGTAGGCCTCGCGCGCGGCGGCGCCCGCACCGAGCTTCTTGGCCTCGGTGTGGTAGTTGATGGCCACCGTCCGCAGGTTCTTCTCGATGTACTCGTTGGCGCTCTTGACGGCGTCGGGGTTCGCCGCGTTCTGCCGCGACCACGGCGAGTTCTTGCCGTAGGTCTTCAGCAGGCGGTCGATCTCGCCCATCGTCTCCTGCTTGCGGCCCATCTTCTGGTAGCAGAGGATGATCTCGTTCTGGTACTCGGGCGCGAGCTTGCCGTTGGGGTTCTCGGCAATGAGGCGGCGGTAGGTGCTGATCGCCTGCTCGAACTCGCCGTTCTCGAAGTAGGTGCTGGCCAGGCGCTTGAGCATCGCCTCGATCAGGTCCTGCTTGCCGAGCTTGTTGAAGTAGTCGATCGCCTCCTGCAGGTCGCCGGCGTCCGCGAAGAAGCGCACAAGGTCCTTGAGCGCCTCTTCCTGCAGGGTCAGCTTGCTCTTGTCGGCGCCCTGGTCGGCCATCGAGTAGGCGACGACCGCCTTCATCGTGTCGATCGCCTTGCCGTACTCGCCCACGTTGTAGTAGCACCACGCCAGCTTGTACATGGCGAAGGCGTACTTGGGGTTGTCCTTGTACCGGGCCGCCTTCTGGTAGGCGAGCAGCGCCTTGTAGGCGTTGTTGTTGTCGAAGTAGTACTCGCCGATCAGCACGTAGGCGTCCGGCACGTAGCTGCTGTCGGGGTAGGTGCGGACCAGGTTGTTGAACTCCTTGACCGCCTCGTCCTTCTCGCCGATGTCCTGCAGCGCGCTGCCCAGGTAGAAGGTCGCTTCGTCCGCGCGCTGGTACTGCGGGTAGTTCTGCAGGATGATCCGGTAGAGCTTGATGCTCTTGTTCTGCCACTTCCGCGACTCGGTGTTCTCCGCCACCATGCCTTCGGCGTTGCAGCCATCCGTGTTGAAGCACTTGTCGTAGGCGGCCTGGAACTCCGACATCTCGGTCAGGTACAGGTCGCGGCCCTCCTCGAAGTAGAGGTCGGCCAGCCGCAGCATCATCTCGGCCTTCTGCACGCCGGCCGGCGGGCGGTTGGCCAGGATGTCCTCCAGGAAGCCCATCGCCTCGCGCCGCTTCTCGCGGGCCGCCGCGCGGTAGGCCTCGGACTGGGCCTGCTGGATGTTGATCGTGTCGATGCCGAGCACCTTCCGATCTTCCTTGGCGTCGCGGTCCTGGGCGCGGGCGACCTGGGGATCCAGGTCATCGGGCAGGACGGCGGAGGCGGCCACGGACAGGGCCACCAGCAGGACGGAGCTCTTGAACAGGCGCTTCATGTCGACCCTCGGTCATGCGGCGGCCAGGGGGCCACCGTCACCGACCCGCCGGACGAGGCGGGTCGCGGTGGGCGGTTGTCAGTTGCAGGTGGCGTTTTCGGTGTACTGGTAGTAGCCGAGCTCGTCGGCCCAGTACTCGCCGTTGAACGGCCAGTAGATGAAGTCCACGGCCGTGGCGAAGTCGAGGTCCAGCTTGCTGGCGGAGTCCGTCAGCTCGACGTTGCTGGCCTTGTAGGAGTAGTCGACCCGCTGGGCGTCCACGACCTCGAAGCGGATGATCTCGGACTGGGTCAGCTTGTCGTTGAGGTAGTTGGCCTGCTCGGCCATGCCCGAGAGCAGCAGCAGGCCGGCGCGGCGCTTCAGCCGCTCGCGGTCCTGCTCGAGGATCTGCTTGAGGTAGGGCCCGACGGTGTCGCGCCAGCGGTCCTTCTGCTCGTCGACCAGCGCCTCCTCCTGGTCCATCACGTCGAGGTGGCGGACCACGCCGACCAGGTCCTGGTTCTGGAGGATGCGGTTGAACAGGCCCTTGGGCAGGACGCTGTCGCGCTTGTCGCGGCCGAAGTAGGTGTCCCACGCCTCGTCGGCCACCTTGCGGCCTTCCTTGCTGGAGTAGGCCTCGACGAAGGTCCGCATCTCCTCGTACTGCGGACGGTAGTCGTCCTCGAACTGGATGAGGATGCGCTCCACCTCCTTGTAGTTGCAGAGGTTGAAGTAGGTGAGCGCGCGCAGGATGTTCGCCTCGGGCTCGAAGGTGTCGGCCCGGAAGAAGGGGCTGCGGACCGTCAGCAGCAGGCCGAGCGACTTGTTCAGGTCGTTCAGCATGAAGTTGGTCCAGGCGTTCTCGAACAGTCCGGTGCTCCAGTAGGGGCTGTCGCGCTCGACCAGATCGTACCAGGTCGCGGCGTCCTCGTAGCGCTCCAGGCCGTAGTAGATGCGCGCGATGTTGACGATCGCCAGGTCCTTCATCCGGACCAGGTCCTCGGCCTCCCGCTCGGTGCGGGGGTCCACCTCGGTCCGGTAGACCTCGCGGAAGGCGCGCACGGCGCTCTTCAGCTTGCCCTGCTCGTTGGAGATGACGCCCTCGAAGTACTTGGCCTTGACGCCGTTCATGCTGTTGGCGTCGACCTGCGAGAAGGCGGCGCGCGCCCCGGACAGGTCCTCCTTCTTGTACCGGGCGATGCCCTCCAGGAAGTAGAGGTGGTCCTGGGCCTGCCGCGGCGCGCGGTCCGGGGCGATGGATCCGCGGGCGATCAGGCCGGCCAGCTCGGTGTCGTCGCCCGTGTACTCGGCGATGGCCACCAGGCGGGGCAGGCTGTACTCGAAGTACTGGCTGTCGGCGTGGTCCCGCACCACCAGCGCGTAGTGGTACTGGGCGGCGTGGAACATCTGCAGGGCCTCGAAGTTGCGGCCCAGGTAGTAGTGGATGTCGGCCATCGCCTGCGGGTAGCTGCCGCTCTCCATCGCCTCGTACAGGCGCAGCGAGCTGGCCAGGTACTTCTTGCTCTGGTACTCGCTGATCGCGTCCTCGATGGTGGGGGGCGCGCCGGAGCTGCTGGGGCCCTCGGACAGGTCGACGTCCTGCGTGGGCCGGTCGTCCCGCTCCAAGCGCCGGGCCGGCATGATGTCCTCGTCGCTGTCCATGCCGCCGACGTCCTCGGTCGGCTCGTCGCGCTCCAGCGGACGGGGCTCGTCCTCGGCCATCTGCCGGCGGGCCTGCGAGATCACCTCGGGGGGCGCCCCCGCCTTCTCCAGGCAGGAGATGTCGGCGTCGTCGAAGGTGTCGCCCGAGTCCTTCATCGTCTGGATGACGACGCTGCTGGGCACGTTGACGTTGACCAGGCTCATGATCTCGTCGCAGGACAGCGCGGCGGCGTCACGAGGGGCCAGCGCCAGCGCGACCAGCGTGACCGCGGGGGCGAGGGTGCTCAGGAGGGGACGCTTCATCGGAAGCTCCATGGACCGGGAACGAGGGGCGGACGAGCGCGGATCAGGACGAGCGCGGGGGTGCCGGGAGCTCAGTTCCGCATGGAGGGGAAGAAGATCGAGAAGGCGCCCTGGACGATGAACATGTTCTTCATCTCCAGGGTCGTGGAGTTGATGGTCTCGATGTAGACCAGCGACCGCCCCTCGATCCGCGCGGCCAGGTTCGGCGTGAAGCTCACGCGGGCGCCGCCGCCGATGTTGGTGGTCGGGTGGGTCTGGGTGGCGGTCGCCACCGCGCGCTGGTCGGTCTCGTCGGTCTGCAGCGCGTCGAGGTCGTCGTTGGTGACGGTCGCGCCGGCGCCGAAGGCCCCGTAGATGTCGAAGGCGATGATCTTGCGGCCGATGGCGACCTTGCCGTAGATGGGCGAGTACAGGAAGCTGGCGTTGCCGGCGAAGGTCATCTTCGAGATGTCGGGCGAGACGCTGTTCTTGTCGACGAGTTGCTTGGTCAGCGGCTTCCAGTCGGCCCGCCCGAAGTCCGGCGAGTAGTCCACCGTCAGCTCGATCGCGAAGATCTCGGTCAGGTGGTAGTTGATGCCGGTTCCGACGATGTAGCGGTTGAGGAAGGGGTCGTTGGCGACGAAGGCCAGGTGGGGGCTCGCCTCGAAGCGGCCCAGCTTCAGGAAGTTCTTGCGCTGCAGCGTCTTGATGAGGGTCTTGCGGCGCTCCTCGTCCTCCAGGACGATCGCGTCCTCCTGGCGGGCGCCGATGTTGTCCCCGGTCTCGCCCCGCAGCAGGGACTCGCGCTCCTCCTTGGAGGTCTCCTCGCGCTTCTCGCCCGAGAGGATGTCGTCGAGGACGTCGCCCTCGTCGCCGCCGCCGTCGTCTTCGCTCTCGTCGCTGTCGTCGTCCTGCGCCAGGGCGTCGCCCGGCTCCAGGACGGCGGCGGCGTCCGCCGGCTCCGCGCTGGTGGACGGCGCGGCGGAGGCGGGGGTGCCGATGAGGAGGCTGAGGCTGAGGAGGGCGCCCAGGAGGTTCAGGCTGCGCATCGTGGAGTTCCCTGGTGGACCGGAGGCGATGCCTCGGCGGGGGGGCAAGGGCTGCGGGAGGGGGCGGCGTGTGCTTCGGCTCAGTAGTCGAAGAGCCGCGGCTCCATGGACGGGAAGAAGATGCTGACGCCCACGGTCGCCAGGAAGGCGTTGTACAGGCGCGACTCGGTCTCCGGCGTCCGGGGGTCGTAGCTCGGCTTCTTGTCGAAGTAGATGTAGTTGCGGGCGTCGAGCTTGAGCGCCAGGCTGCCGGTGAGGAAGAAGTCCATGCCCGCGCCCAGGTTCACCGGCACCACCGCGACCGGCTTGGCCGTGCCCAGCTCGACGACGTCGCAGCCGGTCGCCGGGTCGGTGCAGGTGGGGTTGTACGTGGCCGAGTACTCGGCCAGGCTCAGGATCCCCAGGCCGCCGGTGAAGTAGAAGTCGAAGTTGAGCACCGACTCGCCGATCAGGTTGATCTTGCCGTAGACGGGCGCCCACCGGGCCGCGAAGGTGCCGCCCAGCGTCATCTTGTTGAGCGGCTGCTGGAAGGCGGTGTTGCCGCTGCCGGCGTCGGCGGCGATGACCACCAGGGTGCGGGTCAGGTCCTTGACGTCGCTGTTGCCCAGGTCGGGGGCCAGCATCACCGCGCCCTCGACCGCGAAGGTCTCGGAGAGGTGGTAGGCGCCCAGGACGCCGACCACGTAGCGCCGCACGAAGGGGTTGTTGGGGACGTAGCCCAGCATCGGCGACAGCTCGAACCGCTGGTCCTTCAGGAAGAAGCGGTTCTGCACGACGTTGTACGCGGGCCGTCCGGACCGCGACTCCTCGAGGGCGGCTTCGGCCGCCTTGGAGCCGGCGCGCGCCGGCCCGGGAGCGACGGCGAGCAGGGCGGCCAGCAGGCCCATCAGCATGGCGAAGGGAGCGCGCATCAGGGGTACTCCAGGGATCCGGCGTTCTTCGGGCCCGGTTCACCCGCGGGGGAGGGGCCGCCGATCACAGCGTCCAGGAGCGGATCCTGGTGCCATGCGGAGCCCCCGGACGCGGGCGCGCCAGGGCCAAGGCCGGCGGACACTAACATGGGCGGGAAGGGTCAGCGGCGAAGCGGGCCCATCTGGGCGCCGGCCTGACGAGTCCCTGACGACTGCCCTGCGTTCCGGGCCGATGCCCGCCGGGAGCGGGGCGGCCGGTCAGTCCGCCACGCGGGCCAGCGAGGGCCCGGTCGCCGGTACCAGCCGCAGCGTGAGCTGGCCCCACGCCATGCCCCCCCGCCGGTCGCGCACGACGACGACCACGTCCACCTCGCGCTCCTGCTCGCTGTCGTAGGGGGGGAAGCCGGCCTCGGCCGTCGGCGCCGGGGGGGTCCACTCCACGTCCATGGTCGGGTACAGGCCGTAGGGCTGGTCGAACTCGCCCGCCTCGGTGTACCAGGTCGCGTAGGGCTCCTCCAGCCGCTCCTCGTCGGTGCCGTCCTCGGTCCGGTACAGGTAGGTCTCGATCGAGTCGGTCGACAGCAGGGGCTCGACGTGCAGCGGCTGCCCCCACAGCACCTCGACCGTGGCCCCCAGGGCCACCGCCCGCTCGTCGACCAGGAAGCCGGTGACCTCGGGGTTGTGGTTGGGCGTGCTCGCCTCGCTGATCGGAAGCCGCTTGAGCGCGATCTCGACGTCGCTGTCGGACGTGCTGCCCTCGGGGATGGCCGTGATCGTCACCACCGCGGAGACGCCCTCGAGCCGCGCCTGCTCGTCGAGGTCGTCCAGCGCGTCGGCGGGCGCGGTCCAGGTGGGCGCGAACCAGGGGTCGACGCCGACCAGGCCGGCCTCGACCAGCCGGGCGTAGAGGGCCGACAGCTCCTCTGGGCTCAGGCTCTCGATGTCGATCCCCGACAGCTCGTCCATGATGGTGGGGTCCACCGTGCAGCCGAAGGAGTCCGCGGCGTCCGGCAGGCAGGCGAACCAGGTCGCCAGCGACAGGGTGGTGCCGTCGGGCAGGTAGTACAGCGCCTCGAAGGTGACCTGCTCGCCGGGGCGGGGCTCGGCCGGCTCGGCCCGCACGCCCAGGATGCGGAGGCGGTCGAGCTGCCAGGCCTGGGCGAGCTGGTTGCCCCCACAGCCGGTCAGCCCGAGGCAGCACAGCGCCAGCAGCGGCGGAGGAGCGCGCATCTCAGAACTCGAAGTCGGCCTGGAAGCCGGGCGAGGGGATGAAGGGCAGGCCGCGCACGAAGTACTGCTCGGTGTAGTCGTAGTTGTACTGGACGAACTCGGGGTTCTCGCCCCGCAGCACGTTGAGCAGGTCCAGGTAGAGCTCGAGCTGCCAGCGCTTGAAGGTGAACAGGCGGTCGACCCGCAGGTCGACCGCGAAGAAGGGCGGCTGGCGCTCGCTGTTGTAGGTGCCGGTCGAGTAGGGCTGGTAGCTGTCCAGGTCGAGATCGTACACGCCGCCGGCGTAGGGCGTGTAGGGGTTGCCGGTGACGTACTGGACCTTGCCCGAGACCTGCACGTCCCAGGGAAGGGTGTAGCCGGCCACGGCCACCAGGATGTGGGTCTGGTCGAAGTCGTAGCGGTACCAGCCCTGCGCGCCCTCGAAGGGGCCGAAGGCGCCGGTCCCGGTAAAGCCCTGGCGCGCCGGGTAGTCGTTGCGCACCGAGCGGCTCAGCGTGTAGCTCAGCCAGCCGAAGAGCTTGCCCGTCGGCGCCTTGCGGACGATGGTCTCCAGGCCGTAGACCCGCCCGATGCCCTCGTTGATGAAGAACTGGTCGTCGAAGCTGTCCAGCTCCGGGTTGCTGACGATCTGGTCCTGCAGCACCTTGTAGAACAGCGCGAGATCCGCCTCGACGCCGGCCCCCAGCTCCTGCTCCCAGCCCACCTCGTTGGCCCAGGCCCACTCGTAGTCCAGCTCGACCCCTCCGCCGGGGCGCCAGCTCTCGAAGGGCTGCGGCGGCTGGTTGTACAGGCCCGTGCCGAGCTTGAGGCTGCCGCCGTCCACCACCTCCAGGCGCCCGATGAAGCGGGGGTCCAGGGCCAGGATCGAGAACTGGTCGACGATGTTGACGAAGTCCAGCCGCAGACCCGGCTGCAGCAGCAGGCGCTGCCGATCGGCCAGCGGGCGCAGGTCGACCTCCAGGTAGAGATCGGGGCCCCAGGCCCAGCCCTTGCCGGTCTGGGTGAAGGGCTCGCGCTCCTCCAGCGGATCGTAGGAGGCGATCGAGGTGGGGTCGAAGGGGAACTTCGTCTCGAACTTGTACCAGCCGCCGATGAAGTCGAAGCCGGCGGTGGCCTGCACCGCTGGCGAGGGGCGCCAGTCGACCTCGGCGCGCAGCTCGGCCAGCCACTGCGACTGGCTCAGGTCGAACTCCTCGCCCAGGTTGAACTGGGCCAGGTCCAGGCCCATGCTGGGCACGACCCGCAGGTCGAGCCGATCCGACAGCGGCGTCTCCCAGGTCACCATGCCCCGGTGGGTGCCGTACAGGGTGCCCAGGTCGCCCTGCGTGTCCTGGTCGGTGCCCTGGGCGAAGCCCTCGGGGGTGGCCACCCGCAGCACGTCCTCGAAGCCGAAGAGGAAGCCCGACAGCCGGCCGCGCGGCAGCTTCAGCGCGTCCACCTTGAGCTGGTAGTCGTACCAGCGGGGCTTGATCGTGAAGCCCCGGCCGCGCGTGAAGAAGGGGATGAAGGCGTCGATGTAGGAGCGGCGGCCGGCGACCGCCACGCCGACGGCGTCGTCCTTGCCGACCCGCCCCTCGTACAGCACGCTGGTGTCGAGGATGTCGGTGTTCCACGAGATCCGGTGGCGCTCGGGGAACTCCCGCTTGGTCTTGACGTCGACCACGCCGCCCATGCTGCGGCCGTACTCGACGCCGTAGCCGCCGGGCAGGTAGTCGATGCTGTCGACCAGGTCGGCGTTGATGACCGAGGAGTAGCCGCCCAGGTGGTAGATGAGCGGCACGCGGATGCCGTCGATGTAGACGGCGCTGTCCTCGGGGTTGGCGCCCCGGATCACCAGCAGGCCGGTGCCCAGCGGGGCGCGCGCCGCGCCGGGCAGGTTCTGGATCACGCGCACCGGGTCGCCGAAGGTGCCCGGGATGCGGCGGATCTCCTCGGTGCTGATCGTGCGCTTCGTCACGTCCTCGACCGGCAGGCGGTAGACGCCGACGATCTCGTCGTCGCGGTAGGACAGGTTGCGCAGCCACAGCTTGAGCTCGGCCACCTCGCCCTGCACGCGGCCGTCCTGCACCGCGGGCGCGGTGGCCTGCTCCTCGACCCGGCCGTAGCCCGGGTAGGTCGCGCTGACGGCGACGGGCCCCGGGGCCAGGCCGCGCGCCGCGAAGCGGCCGTCGGCGTCGGTGAGCAGCTCCAGGCGCTGGCCCAGCCCGTCGACCAGGACCACGGGGAAGCCGTCCAGCGGGCGGCGCGTGCCCATCTCGACCAGCAGTCCCTGGACCTGGGCCTGGCCCGGGTCGGCCGCGCCGGGGGGAGGGGGCGCGGGCGGGGCGCTGAACTCGTAGGCGAACTCGATGGCGACGGCGGCGGGGCCGGCCGCGTCCCGGGCCGGGGAGAAGCGCCACTGGCGGGCGGCGTCGGACGCAGCCTGGCCGAAGCCCCAGGTCCGGGCCGGACCGCCCCCCGGCGGGGCCTGGGGCGGCTCGTCGAGCACCTGCACCCCCGTGACCGCGCCCTCGGCGTCGAGCTCGATGAGCAGCAGGACGGTGCCGGTGATGCCCGCCTCGGCGGCCTCGGAGGGGTAGGGCGCCTCGACGAAGTGCAGCAGGGCTGGCGGCTCCGTGATGGGCAGGGGCGCGGCGGGGGGCTCCGAGGCCTGCGGCGGCGCGGGCGAGGGGTCCGTGGATTCCCGGGCGGCCGCGGGCATTCCCGCCAGCGCGAGGAGCAGGGCGGCGGTCACTGGAGGATCTCGATGCGGCAGCGGTAGGGGGCGTTGCGGACGCCGACGGGTCGGTCGCCCTGCATCGCCGGCGCGAACACCGCGCCGCGCCAGGCGTCCAGGCAGGCCCGGTCGGCGTCGGGGTGCAGGCCCTGCCCCAGGCGGACCTCGGCCACCCGGCCCTCCTCGTCGATGTCGACCAGGACCTGGACCAGGCCCTCCAGGCGCAGGGCCTGGACGCTGTCGGGCACGGCCAGGGGGGGCTTGCTGCGGACCTTCGGCTGGCGGGTGACGGCGCTGAAGGCCACGCTGCTGGCGGCCTCGTCCAGGTCCATCGTCTCGTCGGTGGCCCGGGTCCGCAGCGTCGTGCCGGCCCGCACGGAGAAGCCCGTGCCCCCCTGCGCGAAGGAGCTGGCGGACAGGCCCTGGATCCGGCGCACCGGCTGCTCGGCCGGGGCGCTCTCCACCGGCGCGTCGGGGGTCGCCTGCTCCACCGTCTGGTCGAAGTCCACCACCCGGGGGCGCTCGGGCGGGGGCGGCGGCGGCTCGGGCTCCAGCTCCGGGGGGGGCGGGGGCTCCTCCTCCACCGGCTCGGGCGCCATCATCGCCACCTCGACCCACACCTGCTTGACGCGCTCGATGGGCTTGACCGCGACGATCGCCGCCGCTGCCAGCGCGTGGACCAGGATCGCGACCAGCAGGCCGACGGCGCGGTTGGTGCCCTCGCGCTCGTCGTCCTCGAAGGGCAGGGCCGGGCGGCGGTCGGCCATGGGGCCGTCACTCCACCGGCAGGGGGGGGCGGGCGCCGGCGGCCTCGGGCGGGGCGGGCACGGACTCGATGTTCAGCGCGAACTTGGAGACGCCCTCCTGCTTGACCAGGTCCATCAGGCGCATCACCTGGCCGTAGGGCAGCCCCTGGTCGGCGGCGATGAGCGCCACCACCTTGCCGCCCTTCGCCTCCTGCTCGTCGCGGGCCTGGCGGATCCGCACCCGCAGCCCGCTCTCGGAGATGGCCTCGCCGTCCAGGTACAGCCGACCGGTGGCGTCCAGCTCGATGCCCAGGCTGGTCTCGCTGGCCGTCTCGGCCGCCGCCGCGTCGGGCAGGTCGACCATCAGGGCCTGCTTGGCCAGCGTGGTCGCGGTCACCATGAAGATGATCAGGATGACCAGCACGATGTCGACGAAGGGCGTGATGTTGATGTCGACGATGGCGTCGTCATCGGAGGAGAGCTTGGCGGCCATGGCTCAGACCGCGGCGGCCGGGCCGTGACCCTGGTCGCGCCCCAGGCGGGAGAGGACCAGGTGGGCCAGGCTCTCCGTCCGCCCCAGCGCCTCCTTGTTCAGGCGCTGGAAGTAGTTGTAGAGCACCACCGCCGGGATCGCGACCATCAGGCCGATGGCCGTGGCGACCAGGGCCTCGGAGATGCCGGCCATGACCGCGGTGCTGCCCTCGGCCGTGTCCAGGGACAGGTCGTGGAAGGCCTTGATGATGCCGAGCACGGTGCCGAACAGGCCCAGGAAGGGCGCGTTGCTGCCGACCGTGCCCAGCACGATCAGGCCGCGCTCCAGCTTGAGCTTCTCGAAGGTCATGGTGCCCGCGATCGCCTCCTCGGCCGCCGGAGCGCCGCCGAAGCCGGCCGCCTCGGCCCCCGCCGACAGGATGCGCGCCTCCAGGCCCTCGACCTGGGCCAGCGCCTGCCGGAGCTGGTCGAGGGAGCCTCCCTGCAGGAAGGGGCCCAGGGCGCCCTGGAGTCGGGCGCGCGGGCTCTTGTTGCGCCAGGAGTAGATCTGGCGCTCGACCGCGATCGCCATGACGGCGAAGGAGAGGGCCACCAGCAGCCACATCACCCACTCGGCGCCCAGCAGGGCGAACTTCATCATCTGTTCTTCGAGCACGTGGACTCCTGGCGGGCTCGCGCGGGCGGCGGTCGCGGGGGGCAGGCCGGCGGGCGGCCGGGTCGTAACGCCGTGCCGGGGGCCGGCAATGAAGGCCGCCGGGCCGATCAGCGCGGCGGGCAGGGCCTGCGCAGCGGGTGCTCCGGGGGGACCGGCACTCCGAAGCGGACGGGTACTTCGAGCCGCGTCGTCGGTGGCGCGCCGGCCGCCTGGTCGCGCATCACGCCGTTGAGCGCCGCCACCATGGCCGCGGGGTCGGCCGGCGCCTGGGGCGGCAGCAGCCAGCAGCCCCCGGCGTCGAGCACCTGCACCGACGGGTGGGGCAGGGTCGGCGCGGCCGAGGGGATGAGGAAGAGCGGCGTGAAGCGGTCGTTGACGAAGGTGGTCACGTCCGGGTCGGCCAGCAGCCGGTCCATCGGGCCTCCCGGGGCGTCGACGACGACGAGCAGGGGGCCACGCAGGGGCTCGTCCAGGCCGGCCCAGCGCACCCAGGGCGCCGTCGACCAGCGCGGCAGGTCGGCGGGGCCCGGCAGGGCCGGCGGCGCGGCGGGATCCCGGCAGCCGACCAGGACGGCCAGGGCCAGCGGGAGCAGGCCCCGGACGCGCGAGAGGGAGCGGCCGTGAGACCGCTCCCTCTGCATGGACCTGGGAGGTGGAGGCGACGACCGGATTCGAACCGGTGAGTACAGGTTTTGCAAACCCGCCCCTTGACCACTTGGGTACGTCGCCACAGGCCAGCGGCGCTTATTCGGTTCCGGCGCGCGGTCAAGCGTCCCGCGGTCGGTGGGCGCCGGCTCCGGCGGGCGGGCGAGGGGATTAGCTGGGCGGAGTGCTGCCCCTCTCCGTCGCCATCATCGCCCGGGACGAGGCGGACCGCCTGCCGCTGGCCATCGCCTCGGTCCGGGGGCTCGCGCGCGAGGTGGTGGTGGTCGAGAGTGGCTCCTCCGACGACACGGCCGCCGTGGCGGCCGCGCTGGGCGCGCGGGTCGTGCAGACCGACTGGCCCGGCCACGTCGCCCAGAAGAACCGGGCCCTGCAGGCGTGCACCGAGCCCTGGGTGCTCTGCCTGGACGCCGACGAGCAGGTGAGCCCCGCGCTGGCCGCCTCGATCCGGCGCGCCCTGGGGGAAGGGCCCTCGGTGGACGGCTACGCGCTCAGCCGCCTGTCGTGGTGGCAGGGCGCCGCTGTCCGCCACGGCACCTGGTACCCCGACCGCCGCCTGCGCCTGGTGCGCCGGCAGGGCGCGCGGTGGGGCGGGCAGAACCCGCACGACCGCCTGGAGGTCGACGGGCCGGTCGGCCGGCTGGAGGGCGACCTGGTGCACCACCCCTACCGCAGCCTGGGCGAGCACCTGGCCACCATCGACCGCTACACGGCCATCGCCGCGGCCGAGCTGGCTGCCGCCGGCACCCGCGCCGGCTGGGCCGACGTCGCGCTGCGGCCGCTTCTACACTTCGTGAAGGCCTATCTACTGAAGGCGGGCTTCCGCGACGGCGTCCGGGGGCTGTGCCTGGCCTGGCTCGGGGCGAGCTACGTCGCGCTCAAGTGGGGGCGGCGCCACCTGGAGCAGGGGTCGTCCCGGGGCGCGCCGTGAGCGGTCCGCCCCGGATCGGGCTGCTCGTGCGCACCCTGGGCACCAGCGGCGGCACCGAGCGCTTCGTGCACGGGCTGGCCGGCCACCTGCGGGACCACGGCTTCCCGGTGACCGCCTGGGTGGTCGACGTGGCGCAGGAGGTCGAGGGGGTCGAGGTGCGCAGGCTGGTGGTCCCGGCGCGGGGGCGGGCCGGCAAGCTGCGCGCCCTGGCGCGGGCGGCCGAGCACATCCCCACCGACGCCCAGGACCTGCTGCTGGGCTTCGTGCGCGCTGGCGCCCCCGACCTGTACCGGGCCGGCGGCGGCAGCCACCGCGCCTGGATGGCCCGGCTGGGGCGACCGGCCTGGGACCTGCTGGGCCGCCAGGGCGACGCGGTCGAGGCCGCCCTCGACGACCGGGTCCTGGCCCGGGCGCGCCTGGTCGTCGCCAACAGCGAGCTGGCCCGACGCGACCTGGTCGACTTCTCCGGCGTCGACCCCGCCCGCATCGCCCTGGTGCGCAACGGGGTGGACCTGGAGCGCTTCCGGCCGCGCGCGGTCCCCCGCCTCCACCCGGGGCCGGCGGCGCTCTTCCTGGGCAACGGCTGGGCCCGCAAGAACCTGGACGCCGTCCTGCGCGCGCTGGTCGGCCTGCCCGACCTGCGCCTGGCGGTGGGCGGCGTCGAGCGCAGCCCGGGGCGCTGGCAGCGGCTGGCCCGGCGGCTGCGGGTCCAGGATCGGGTCACCTGGCTGGGCCCCGTCGCGCGGCCCGAGCTGCTGCTGCCGGCCTTCGACCTGTACGTGCTGCCCACGCGCTACGACCCCTGCGCGAACACCTGCATGGAGGCCATGGCCTGCGGCGTAGCGGTCGTCACGACGGCGACCAACGGCGCCGGCGAGGTGCTGCCCGAGCCCTGGCTGGTGATCCCGGCGCCCGACGACGTCCCGGCCTTGCAGGAGGCGATGGCACGGGCGTTGCAGACCCCCGACCTGGGCGCGCGCTGCCGGGCCCGGGCCGAGGCCCTCCCCGACCGCCTCGCCTACGCCGAGCTGACCCGCCTGTCCCTCGCCCTCCTCCCCGGTGCCCGATGAAGCCCTCCCTCGCCGTCGCCCTGCGCTGGACCCGCCGCCTGCTCCTGGGGACGCTGGCGCTGGGCGTGGTGGGCGCCGTCGCCGCCGCGGTCTTCTACAAGCGGCACGTGCTCGACGAGCCCGGCGCGCACATCGGCCGCGACGCCATCATGGAGATCATCGCCCAGGAGTCGCCGGTGCTCTACGCCGACGGGCAGAGCCGCATCGGCGTCTTCTTCTCCCAGGAGCACCGCGACTACGTCCCCTACGCCCGCATCCCCCAGGCCTGGGTGGACGCGATCGTCGCCGCCGAGGACCAGCGCTTCTTCCAGCACCGCGGCCTGGACTGGAAGGGCATCGGCCGGGCGATGCGCGACAACGTCAAGGCCGGCGGCGTGGTGGCCGGCGGCAGCAGCCTGACCCAGCAGACGGCCAAGAACCTGTACTACCGGCCGGATCGCTCGCTGCGCAGCAAGTGGGAGGAGCTGGTCAACGCGCTGCGCCTGGAGGCCCACCACTCCAAGGAGGACATCCTCGAGTTCTACGCCAACCAGTTCCACGTCAGCGCCAACGGCCGCGGCCTGGGCATCGCCGCCCGCTACTTCTTCGACAAGGAGGTCGAGGAGCTGTCGACGCTGGAGTGCGCCTTCCTGGCCGGCATGGTCAAGGCGCCGGCCACCTACAACCCCTTCCTGGGGCAGAGCGAGGAGCGCCAGGCGGCCGCCCGCCAGCGCGCGAAGGCCCGCACCCGCTACGTGCTCGACCGGATGCTCGCCACGGGCGCCATCGACGCCGCCGAGCACGCCGCGCTGATCGCCCAGGAGATCCCCTTCAAGCGGGGCACCTTCCGCTACGACACCCACGTCATCCTCGACGAGGTGGCCGCGCGGCTGGAGCAGGCGCCCTTCCCCGAGCTCTTCGCCGAGCTGGGCATCGACAACCCGTCGACGGCCGGCATCCAGGTCGTCACCACCATCGACCGCACCACCCAGGAGGGCGCCACCTGGGCCTTGTGGCACCGCCTCACCGAGGTCGGGCCGCTGCTGGAGGGCGGCGAGGCCGGCTGGCAGGGCGCGGCCGCCTTCGCGCTGCCCACGAGCCGGGCGCCCGGGCACGACCCGCACGATCCGCCGGCCCGCTGGGAGTTCCGCACGGCCCTGGTGCGCGCGGCGGCCGGCGGCGCGGATCCCTCGATGCTGCTCGACCTGGGGGGCCACGACTGCGTGGTCGACGGCGACGGCGTGCGGCGCGCCGCCACCGTGGTCGCGCGGGCCCGCAAGGGCGAGGCCTGGCAGCAGGCCGGCGTGGCCGAGGTCGACGCCCTGGTCCAGGCCCTGGGGCCGGGCACCGTCGTCTGGGCCAGCGTCGCCGCCCCCGCCTCGCTCAACGCCCCGGCCCGCTGCGACCTGGAGCTGCGACCCGCCCTGCAGGGCGCGGTGATCGTGCTGGAAGACGGCCGCATCCGGGCCATGGTCGGCGGCAACGACAACCGCAACTTCAACCGCGCCGTGACCGCGAAGCGGCAGCTGGGGAGCACCTGGAAGCCGGTCCTGTACTACGCGGCCCTGCAGCTGGGCTGGACACCCGTCGACGTGCTCGACAACCGGCCGGACCAGGCCTTCCGCTTCGAGGGGAGCTGGTACTACCCGCGCCCCGACCACGACTCCGAGGACTTCGTCAGCCTGGCCTGGGCTGGCACGCGCAGCGAGAACCTGGCCAGCATCTGGCTGATGGCCCACCTGGTCGACCGCCTGGACGCCGAGGAGCTGCGCGCGTTGGCGGAGCTGACCGGGCTGGCGCCGGCGCGGGGAGAGGCGCGCGAAGCCTGGGTCGCGCGCATCCGGGACGAGTGGGGCGTCATCAGCACGCCCGATCGCCTGCCCGAGGTCGCCTTCGCGGCGGGCAAGGCCGAGCTGCTGGACGAGCTGCGGACCGAGGGCCAGGAGGAGCAGGTCCGGGAGCTGTGGAGCCTGCCCTACGGCACCGGGGCCGAGGCCGAGGCCGCGCGACAGCGGGGCAACGCCGGGCGCCAGCGGGCGCTGCGCTTCCACTTCCAGCGCCTGGAGGCGCTGGGCGAGCGCTGCGCCGCCGAGGCCCGCCTCCTGCAGGGCGCGCTGGACGGCGGGCCCACCCCGCGCCCTGCGCAGATCCAGGACCTGCGCCTGCGCCCGGCCGCCGGGCGGATGGAGCTGGGCTGCGGCGAGGTCGGCGAGGGCTGGGCCACCGTCGGCGAGCACCTGCTGGCCGCGGTCGCCGAGGGCGTGCAGCTCCCGCTGGGCGAGGTCTCGGCGATGCAGGTCGACGGGCGCCTGCGCCTGGACACGCTGCAGCGGCTGCGCCGCGCGATGAGCCGCCAGGAGCTGGTCCTGCGGCAGGCCGACCCGTGGAGCCTGGACGTCCTGGTCCACCACCCCGACTACCGCCAGCTCCTGGCGATGCGCTACCTGGCCCTGCTCGCCCGGCGCCTGGGCGTGCAGCAGGACCTTCCGCCGGTGCTCTCGATCCCGCTGGGCGCCGTCGACATCAGCGTGGAGGAGGCGGCCCTGCTCTACCAGGCCATGCTCCGGGGGCAGGCCTGGTCCTTCCCCGGCCAGGCCTCCCTGCCCGGAGTGGCCGGCGCCACCCGCACCGAGCCCATCGGCCCCACCGCCGCGCCCACCCTGCTCATCTCTGAGATCCGCGACCGCCACGGCGCGGTGCTGTACCGGGCCGCGCCGGACGCCGCGACGCTGACCGAGCCGGTGCCGGGCGCCCTGGTCGGGGACATCCTGCGCAACGTGGTCCGCTGGGGCACCGGGCGCCGGGCCGACGGCGCGGTGACCCTGGCCGGGCGGCCGGTGCCCGTCGCCGGCAAGACCGGCACGACCAACAGCTACCGGAACGCGGCCTTCGTCGGCTTCGTGCCGCGCGCGGCCCCCGGCCCCGAGGGCCCGCGGTGGACCTGGGGAGACGGCTTCACCATCGCCGCCTACGTCGGCTACGACGACAACCGGCCGATGCGGCGGGGCGGGGTCCGGCTGCAGGGGGCCAGCGGCGCGCTGCCGGCGTGGATCGGCACGGCCCAGGCCCTGTCCGAGGCCGGGCTGCTGGGCACCGCACCTCCGGCCAGCGACGAGTGGACGCTGCAGGAGGGGCTGGCCCACCTGCCCGTCGGCGCAGGCGCGGGCCTGCCGGTCGACGACCCGGCGCTGGCCGAGGGCCGCGGCGTGCTGGTCGCCCACGAGCGCGGCCTCTTCGGGGTGAAGGACAGCCTGTGGCGCGTGGTCTCGCCCGTCCGTCCCGCGGCGGAGGGGGCGGGTGGGCTGCCGCCGGGCGAGCCGGCGACCGTGGAGGGGGCGACGGCCCTCCCCGCCGAGCCGGGTGCCGAGGTCCCGGGCGAGGGCGGCGCCCTGCTCCCGCCGGCGGAAGGTGCGGGCTCCGCGCCGGCCATGGTTCCGACGGAGGCGCCGACGGAGGGCGCGGGCCCCGACGGCGCCGCACCACCGGAGATGGAGCCGCCGTCGACCGAGCCCGACGCGGTGCGGCAGTGGCTGGGAGACCTGCTCGACGCGCCCGCCCCGGAGGCGCCGGTCGAGGGGGCGCCCGAGCCCACCGCCGGCGCGGGAGCCGGCGCGTCGCCGCCCACGCCGACGGCGGAGGACACCGGCGCCATCGTGCCCCGCATCGGGCCGTCCACCTCCGGGACGGACCCGCGTTAGAGCGCTGCCCCATGCAGCCCCCTCGCTCGCTCCTGCTCGTCCTCGCCGCGCTGGGCGCCAGCACCCTCGGCGCCGGGTGCGTGGTCAGCTACGGCGACGCCACCGGCCTGCGCCCCGAGCCCCTGCCACCGCCCAACGACTTCGCCGAGATCGAGCTGCGCCTGGAGGCGCTGGTGCTCGACGAGGTCGAGGTCGACCGCCGCGACCGCCTGGACGCCGCCCTGGACCTGCTGCGCGCGGGGCGCACCATGCAGCCCGAGGACCAGGCCCGGGTGCTGCGCTACCTCCAGCAGGTGGTCTCCATCGAGGAGCGCTCCCAGCCGATGTCGGCGCCCACCCTGTTCGAGGAGGCGCTGCCCGAGACCACCGCGACCTTCACGCCGCTGGGCGGCGGCATCGTCGAGGAGGACCTGGGGGGGGTGCAGGAGCTGGGGCAGGATCCCGACGCCCCGGATGGGGAGGCGCCAACGGACGGGGAGGACGGCGCCGGGCCCGGCGAGGGCAGCGGGGGCGAGGGGGCCGCTGGCGAGGGCGGGGCGCGGGTGCTGCGCCCGGCGGGCGGGCCGGCGGGCAGCCCCTCGGATCCGGTGGCGGTGGCCCGATCGGCCCTGGAGGCGGGGGACCCGGCCGGCGCGCTGGCGGCGCTGGAGCCCTGCGGCCTGGTCGACTGCGGCGAGGGGCTGGAGGCGCTGCGCGTCCAGGCCCGCGCCGCGTGGATCCACGCCGAGCGGGAGCGCGCCGGCGCCCTCTACGTGCGCGCCCGCAGCGAGCCCGACCCCATGGAGCGCCGCGCCCGGCTGGTCGAGGCCCGCGACATCCTGGCCGGCCTGCTCGATCGCTTCCCCGCCGCGGAGCAGGCCGAGGCCCTCCAGCGGAACCTGGACCTGGTCCGTGCGGAGCTGGAGGCGGGGCAGTGAGCCGCCCGGGCCGGGCCGGGCCCTGATGGCCGCCCTGGCGGTCCTGCTCGCGCTCTCCGACGCCCTGCTCGCCGTCGTGACCCTGATGTGGTGGCTGCAGCCCGAGGCGGCCGTCGGGATCGTGGCCCGCCTCTCGGGGCACCACCGGGACCTGGCGCGGGGCGAGCTGTCGGAGCACGATCACGCGCGCCTGGTCTGGGCCGCCCGGGTCGCGCGCGTGCCGCTGCTGGTGCTGCTGTTCCTGTGGAGCTTCGCGGTCGGCGCGGTCCTGGGCTTCAGCCGGCCCGCGGCCTGAGGCGGCGCCAGCCACGGCCGTTCGCTGCCCGTGGCACCCCTTGCCCGCGCGGCGGCCCCGGATTACGGCACGGCCGCTCCCCGGAGCACCATCCCACGGCTTGGTAGCTCAGTTGGTTAGAGCATACGGTTCATACCCGTAGTGTCGGCAGTTCGAGTCTGCCCCAAGCCACCACCTGGCGCCCCGCCGGAGACCCCGGCGGGGCGTCCTGCGTTCGGCCGTTGCTATGGTGCGGGGCGAGAGGCCCCCCATGTCGCAGGACTCCCCGCTCGCAGGTCGCCGCGCCTTCCTCCGCTCCACCCTGCTCGGTGCTGCCGCCGTGGGTGCCGCGGCTCCAGGCCTGCTCGGCCAGGCCGGCTGTGACGGGCCCCAGCCTCGGCCGCTGGCCCCCGGCGCGCCGGGCGTGAGCGCCGGTCGGCAGGTGCTGTGGCGCCTCGCCAGCAGCTTCCCCCGCAGCCTGGACACCATCTTCGGCGCCGCCGAGGTGCTGTCGGAGCGGGTGGCGGCGATGACCGGGGGCGCCTTCCAGATCCGCGTCTACCCCGCCGGCGAGCTGGTCCCCGCGCTGCAGGTGCTCGACGCCGTGCAGCAGGGCACGGTGCAGATCGGCCAGAGCGCCGGCTACTACTACATCGGCAAGAACCCCGCGCTGGCCTTCGACACCTGCGTGCCCTTCGGCATGACGGCGCGCCAGCAGGGAGCCTGGCTGTGGGAGGGCGGCGGGCTGGAGCTGGTGGACGCCATGTACGCCGACTTCGGCGTGCGCTGCCTGCCGGCCGGCAACACCGGGGTCCAGATGGGCGGATGGTTCAAGCGCGCCGTGCCGGACCTGCAGAGCCTGCAGGGCCTCAAGATGCGCATCCCGGGCATCGGCGGTCGGGTGATGGCCGAGCTGGGGGTGTCGGTGCAGAACATCGCCGGGGGCGACATCTTCCCGGCGCTGGAGACGGGCGCCATCGACGCCACCGAGTGGGTCGGCCCCTACGACGACGAGAAGCTCGGCTTCTACAAGGCCGCCAACCTGTACTACCAGCCCGGCTGGTGGGAGCCGGGGCCCAACCTCTCCATCTTCGTGGGCGAGCGCGCCTGGGCGTCGCTGCCGGCCGAGTACCAGCAGATCCTGCGCACGGCGGCCTTCCAGGCCGGCGTGGCCATGCAGACCCGCTACGACCAGAAGAACCCCGAGGCCTTCGAGCGCCTGCTGGCCGCCGGGGTGCAGGTCCAGACCTTCGCCGACGAGATCCTGGCCCGCGCCCGCGAGGTCGCCTTCCAGATGTACGCCGACGCCGCCGCCGCGGACCCCGCCTACCGCAGGGTCTACGAGCCCTGGGAGCAGGCCCGGCGGCGGCACGCGGCCTGGTGGGGCCAGGCCGAGCTGGCCTACCAGCGCTTCGCCTTCGGGGGCTGAGGCGCCCGCCGTCCGTGGGCCGGTCGCTCAGCGGTCCAGCAGGCCCGTCACCAGCTCGGGGAACAGGATCACCAGCAGCAGGGCCAGGACCTGGATGCCGATGAAGGGCAGCACGCCCCGGTAGATCTCGGTGGTCTTCAGCTCCGGCGGCGCCACGCCACGCAGGTAG
>JAKLKF010000103.1 GCA_023150805.1 Myxococcota bacterium
TCCGACCCGGGCGGCCTCCGCCCCTGCGCATGGTCGGTTGGGGTGTCGCTCGACCAACGGGCTACAGGCTGCTAGGCTGCCCCCGGGGCAGGAGGTGCCGGATGGGCAAGGGCCAGGGCGCGCGAGAGGACGCGCGAGAGGACGCGCGAGAGGACAGCAACCACGACCGGGTCGGTCTCGCCGGCTTGCAGGCCCGGGTCCGCGCCTTCAACGAGGAGCGCGACTGGGGGCGCTACCACTCCCCCCGCAACCTGGCGATGGCCCTCTCGGTCGAGGCCGCGGAGCTGCTCGCGCTCTACCTGTGGTCCAGCGACGACGGGCCCCAGCCCCCCGTCGAGAGCCGGCGGCCCGCCGTGGCGGAGGAGGCCGCCGACGTCATGATCTGCCTGCTCAACCTCTGCGAGCGGGCGGGCGTCGACATCGAGCAGGCCGTGCTCGCCAAGCTGGCGCGCAACGCCGAGAAGTACCCTGTGCACGCCGCGCGGGGCCGGCTGGAGAAGTCCAGCGAGCTAGCGGCGGCGACGTCCCAGGGCGAGCCCCAGGGGTAGCAGTCCCAGCAGGGCCGTCGCCCCGCGCGGCGCGCCGCTCGCCGCGCAGCCACAGCCGCCGCCGTCCTCGCCACCCTCGCCCGTGTCCTGGGCCGGGAGCACCGCGTCCCGGACCGCGAGCGCGTCGATGAGGCCGTAGCCGAAGTAGTCGTTGTGGCCGCTCTCGTCGTGGCTGACCAGGGGCGAGGGCACCGCGGTCTCGACCAGCAGCGCCTTCAGCTCCGCGGCCGTCAGGTCGGGGGCCACCGACACCGCCCACGCCGCCAGCCCGCTGGCGACCGGCGCCGCGGCGCTGGTCCCCCCGAAGTTGTCGATGATCTCGCCGCCCGGGGCGATGGTGTAGGTCGCGCTGGGCGCGGCCACGTCGATGGGGTCGCCGTAGTTCGTGTAGTTGGTGGGGTTGCCGTAGCTGTCGACCGCCGCCACGCAGAGCACGGCGTCCATCGCCTGCAGCTCGTCGGGCTCGATCTCGCGGTCGTCGTTGCCGGCGGCGAAGACCACCAGCGCGCCCTTGCCCTGCCGGGGCTCGGTGGCGGCCCGCTCGATCACCGCCGCCAGGGTGGCGGGCACCGCCATCGGCTCGGTGAAGCCCCAGGAGTTGTTGATGACGGCCACGTCCTGGGCGATGGCGTGCTCGAAGGCGCGCGTGTCGGCCGCCAGCGTGTTCGTCGCCGCGCCCTCGCCCAGCAGCTTGATCGGCACCAGGGTGCACAGCGGGCACATGCCGACGATGCCCTCGCCGTTGTCGGCCCGCGCCGCCACGACCCCGCTCACCGCCGTGCCGTGCTCGTCGCAGATCGCCGGCTCGGCGTCCGGGCAGTACTCCCCGGCGTCGGGGGAGGGATCCTCGTCGTCGCTCCACGCGTCGTAGGGCGCGTCGACCGCCGAGGCCAGGTCGGGGTGGGAGATGTCGATGCCGGAGTCAATGACCGCCACCCGCGTGGCCGGATCTCCCAGCGAGACCGCCAGCAGCTCGTCCATCGACAGGTCGTCCAGGTACCACTGCCCGCCGCGGCCGGGGTCGTCGAAGTCGGCGGGATCCGTCGTGGCCGCCCGGATCGGCAGCTCCACGTCGGGGAAGGCCAGCACGCCGGGCTGGCCGTCGAGGGCCAGGGCCAGCTCGACGGCGCGCCCCGCGTCCGGCGTCGGCAGCCGCCAGCTCCGACCGCCCAGGGGCTGGGCGCCCGGCGGGGGGCGGACGCCGGGCGAGAGGTGCAGCACGACGGCGGGCTGGACCACCCACTCCACGCCCGGCGCGAAGCGGAAGCGGTCGCCGTCGACCCGCGTGGGCGGTACCGCGGCGTCGAGGCGCAGCGGGCCGGCCAGGGCCGGTCCGGTGAGGGCAAGGCCCGTGAGCACGAGGGGCGAGAGCAGGGTCGTGAGCATGACGCCCTCCTAACCGGCGCGATCCCCCTGCCGCGTCGGTTAGCTTGCGCTGCCCTGCTGCTCTGCGAGGTACCCATGACCCCGATCCTCCTCCTCTCCCTGCTGGCCTGTGGCGACAAGGACGGCGGCGACGACTCCGGCGGCACCACCGGCGACGGCGGCGGCACCTCGGCGCTGGAGTGCACCGACGTGACGCCCGTCTCCTGCCTCGACGACATGATCGCCGACCTGGGCCTGCAGGACGACGAGGTCAGCGACGGCGAGGTCACCACGACCACCGAGGGCGAGGACTTCGTGACCGACATGGACGCCTCGGCCGGCGGCTACAACGAGGCCAGCCAGAACCCGTGGGTCTACCTTCGCTTCACCGCGGACGGCGCCCAGAAGGTCGAGATCGACGACGAGGCCAGCCTGGAGGACCTGACCTGGGACATCGCCATGCGGCGCTACCTGATCCGGGTCAACGGCGGCGACGGCGGGCCGGGCTGCGTGGGCGCGGTGGCCCTGCGCGAGGAGCAGTACGCCGACATCGACGCCGTGCCCGAGGGCCTGGACGTCGCGACCGACTTCCCCTCCGACGACTTCTACACGGACTCCTGCGAGTTCATCAACGACAGCTCGGGCCTGGAGGGCAGCCCCAACGTGGTCCTGGGCCAGTGGTGGTCCTACCCCGGCTGCGTCGCCACCAGCTTCATCCCCTTCCTGCTGCGCACGAACGAGGGCCACGTCGTCAAGCTGGTCATCGAGCAGTACTACGGCGAGGGCCAGGAGGAGTGCAACGAGTCGGGCGCGCCCGGCGACGACTCCGGGATGATCAAGATCCGCTGGAAGATGCTGCAGTGATCGCCGGGCCCCTGCCGCTGTGGGCCCTGGTCTCCTCGGCCCTGGTCTCCTCGGCCCTGGCCGCTCGGCCGACCGACAACACCGGGCTCTACGCCTTCGACGAGAGCGACGTGGTGGAGACCCTGGACGGCCCGGCCGGGCTCGTCCGGGTGCACTACAGCGTCAAGGGCCCCAACGTCGTCCGCGACGGGGACGACGACCCGGAGCTGGGCGGCGACGGCCTGCCCGACTTCGCCCAGGAGGTCGCGGCCACCGCCGAGGCCGTGCTGTTGGTCTACGAGGAGACCGGCCTGCGCCTGCCCCTCTCCGAGGCCGAGATGGGCCTGCCCGAGCTGGGCGGCAGCGACGCGCTGGACTTCTACCTGGTCGACTTCGACTTCACGGGCGATGGGCAGTTCGGGGTGGACTCCTGCCAGGGTGGGGTCTGCAGCGGCTACATGGTGATGGAGAACGACTTCTCCGGCTACGGCTACAGCAGCATCAGCACCGCGATCCGCACCCTGACCAGCCACGAGCTGTTCCACGGCGTGCAGTACGCCTACCTCGACGACCTGCCGGGCTGGATGGCCGAGGGCACGGCGATGTGGTCGGAGCTGCACTTCGACCCCGACAGCGACGACTTCGTCGCCTGGTGCGACCGCTACCTGGAGGAGCCCGACCGGGGCCTGGACCGCACGCCGAGCGGGGCCTTCACCGGCTGGGAGTACGGCACGGGCCTGTTCTTCGGCTTCCTCGACCTCACCCTGGGCAGCCAGGCGATCGTCGCGCTGATGGAGGCGCTGGCCGAGCAGGGCGGCGACGGCGCCCTCGACGCGCTGGACCTGGCGATCGTGGGGTCGGGCTCGTCCATCGAGGAGGTCTGGACCACCTTCGGCACCTGGAACCTGGCCACCGGCGACCGCGCCGGCCTGGTCGAGGGCTACCCCTTCGCCGACGAGCTGGCCGAGGTGCAGCCGCTGGCCGAGGGGGACTCCCTCGTCGACGACCAGCGCGTCTACCCCCTCGCCACCGCCTACCTCTACCTGGAGCACGGCGGCGGCGAGCTCTGGTTCGGCACCCCCGACGACCCCACGGGGCTGGCCCTGCGCCTGCACGCCTCCACCGGCGGCCAGGACGACCCGGTCGAGGCCGAGCTGGGGACCTGGTGGCCCGACGCCCCGGGTGCGCTGTCCCTGGGAGAGCTGCCGGCGGGCGACTACTGGATCCTGCTCAGCCAGCCGGGCTTCGGCGACAGCTCGATCGCCATCGACTACTGCCTGGGCGACCTGGACACGCTGGACGCCTGCGTCGAGGACGGCGGCACCGACACGGGCGGCGACTCCGGCGACCCGGAGGACGAGGGCGGCGGCTGCGGCTGCGCCAGCGGGGCCATCGGGGCGGCGGGCGCCTGGAGCCTGCTCCTGCCGCTGTGGACCCTGCGTCGCCGCCGACGCTGATCACCGGTCCCGGCGCGCGCCCGCCTCCAGCCAGGCGACGATCCGCGGGTACAGCTCCTCTGGGGCTGCGTCGCCCATCGCCAGGTCGAGGTGCCCGTAGTCGTGGCGGAAGCCGTTGGCGCGGCTGGCGACCAGCAGCTCCTCGACCGGGCTGCCCGATGCCTCGATCCACGGCGCCACCCGGTCGACCGGGGCCACGCTGTCGCCGCGGCCGGCGATCACCAGCAGCGGCACGCGCAGGCTCGCCAGCCCGGCGCGGTAGTCGACCTGCCCGTCGGCGGAGCGGAAGGCCCCGTCGTCCAGCATCCGCCGGAGCTGGTCCACCTCGCCGCGCGAGAGCGGGCTGACGATGTTGCGGTAGAGCGCCTTGCGCGCCTCGGGCGAGACGTTGTCGGGGTTGAACAGCAGGGCGTCCACGAACAGCGGCGAGCGATCCAGGAGGGCCGCCGCGCGCGCCAGGGCCGGCGTCGGGATGGTGCCGCCGATCGTCGCGACGGGGCCGCCGGCGCGCGCGACCTGGAGCAGGGGCTCGGGGTGGCCGAAGTCCACGGGGGAGCCCACCACCACCAGGCTGGAGAGGGCCTGGTCGCCGTGCCAGGCCACGTAGATGGCCGCCGCCATGCCGCCCATCGAGTGCCCGACGTAGCCGACCCGGTCCTGCCCGGTCACCTGGCGGACGTGGTCGATGGCCGCGGGCAGGTCGTAGCGCCCGTAGTCGTCCATGGTCCAGCCGGTCCGCTGGGCCTTGCCCTGGGCGTCCCGCTGCGCCAGGCCGTGCCCGCGCAGGTCCAGCAGCCAGGCGTCCAGGCCCTGTGCCTGCAGCGTGCGCGCCAGGGAGCGGCCGGCGTCCAGGTCCCAGGTCCGGTGGTTGCTGGAGATCCCGTGCACCAGCACCACCGGCGGGCCGTCGGCGGCGTAGCGGCGCAGCGCGACGCTGGCGCCGTCGGCGGTGGGCACCCAGGCGTCGACCGGCGCCACCTCCGTGGGGGGGGGCCCTGCCTGCGCGAGGACAGGCGCGGGCTTGCGCCCGCAGGACGCGCCGGTCGCCGCGACCAGGGCGGCCGCGAGGGCGAGTCGGCGGAGGAACGACAGCCGCAGGTCGGCTCCCGGCGGGCGCGGCAGGTGCGCCCCCCAACCGGTAGCATGGGGCGATGACCTCCCGCGACCCCTCCCGCTCCCCGCGGCGCCCGTTCCTCCTGGGCGCCGCGACCTGCCTGGTCCTCGCCGGGCACCTCCCCCAGGCCCAGGCCGCGCCCGCCGACTCCAGCGCCGCCGGCGCCCTCGCCCGGGCGCTCCAGGCGGCGCCCAGCACCCCCCAGGTGGCGGCGGCCTGCGCGCCGGCCGGCCAGGTGCTCCAGGGCCTCGGGCAGGTCCTGGCGGGCATGGGCACGGCCGGCCTCGACCCTGGCGAGGTGGCCCTGGTCGCGGGCCTCTCCAGCCCCGACGCCATGGCGGCGCTGGGCCTGGACCCCGAGGGGGCCCTGGCCCTCACCCTGTGGAGCCCGCGCGCCGACCCTGTCGGCGTGCTCACGCTCCCCTTCGGTGGGGACGAGGCGGCGGCGCAGGCGCTGCTCACCGACCTGGGGGCGCGGGTGGAGGCGACGCCGGGAGACTCCGGCGCGTGGAGCGTGCACAGCCAGGATGGGTCGGTCACCCTGGCCCGCCTGCACGACGGGGCGCTGGACCTGGCCTTCGACGGGCAGCCGCCTCAGAGCAGCGGGCTCCCCGCCGTCGACGTCCCGCTGGTGCAGGGCCTGCCCGCGACACCGGGCTGCGCCATCTGGGTCGCCATGGCCTCCGAGGACCTGCCCGCCCCGCAGGCGCTGAAGGGGGAGGGGGGCATCGCCGGCGCGGCCTTCGTGCCCTTCGGTCGCGGCGGCATGGGGCTGCTCCGGCTGCGGCCCGCCTCCGCGCCCCCCCAGGCCCTGCGCCGCACCCCGGCCGCCCCCGTGCTGGGGCGGTCCGACGAGGCGCCCTCGCTGGTGATCTCGATCGGCATCTCGGCCCAGGACCTGCTGACCGACCCGGAGATCCTCCAGGCGGCGAAGCTCAGCCCGAGCCACGCCCGCAAGCTGCTGTCGCGGGTGAACATCGCCGGGGGCGCCACCATCGCCACCTTCGGGCCGCCCCAGGCGCGAGACCTGGTCGCCGTCGTGCCGCTGGACCCGGCCCAGGGTCCCGTGCGCGCCGACAAGGTCGTCGGGCGGATCGCCCGGCTGGCCCGCAAGGCGGACGTCGCCGTGCTCGACCGGGGCGAGGACAGCCTGGTGCTGTCGGTGGGCGGGACCCCCACCCACCTGGTGGCGCGGGACGGCCGCGTCTACCTGGGCCCCGACGCCGAGCGGGTCGCGCAGGTCTCGCGGGGCGAGGGGCGGCCCTGGGCCGGCGACGACGAGCTGGCCTGGGCCTCGCAGTGGCCCATCGCGCTGTGGTCGGGCCCGGACGGCCCCCTGGCCGCCGGCATGGCCCTGTCCATGCGGGCGGGCATCCGCGCGGTGGACGAGGTCGTCGAGGTGGGCATCCAGGTCCGGACGGACGCGCCGCCGGGCATGCTCACCGCCCTGCTGGGCGCCGCGCTCAGCCAGGGCGGTGGCCTGCCGGTCGGGCGGGGAGCCCGCGGCGGGGACGGCGCCCCGGCGGCGACCGAGGAGGAGCTGGAGCGCGCGGTCGAGGGCATCGCCCTGGCCCAGGAGGTGCAGCGCTCGATCGGTGGGAGCTACCTGGAGCTCCCCGCGGCCCCGCGCGGCCTGGCCCAGGCCGACCCGCGCCCGGTCGCCTGGACCGCCGACCCGGCCTGGTCGCGGCTGGGCTGGACCCCGGACCCGCCCGAGACCGCGGCCGTCTTCTGGGTCGAGGTCGGCGCCGACGGCCAGTCCTACGTCGTGCACGCCGCCACCGACCTCGACGGGGACGGCCAGCCCGCCCGCTACGAGCGCAGCAGCACCCAGCCGATGCGGCGCACCTCGCCCGAGGGCGTGCGGTAGGCACGCGGCCGCGCCCTCAGCGCAGCGCGTCCGCCAGCCAGCGCGCCAGCGCCCGGGTCGGGCGCTCCCCGGCCAGCAGGCCGGCGTTGTCGTAGGCGTCGGGGTCCATGCGCAGGTAGCCGAAGCGCAGGTGCGTGCCGGGACCCAGCCAGGGCCGGACCCCCTCGGCCGGCGCCACCTCGTCGAGCAGGCCCGTGCCGGCCCACACCGGGAAGCCCGCCGGGCGCAGGTCGACCGCGGCGCCCTCGCGGACCCACGCCTGGAGCCCCCGCAGCCACGCCGCCGAGGCGCGCTCCATCGGCGGCGGGGCGGCGCCGAGCAACAGCGGCGCCACCGGCTGGCCCCGCCAGGTCCCTTCCACCCGGCCCAGGTCCAGGCCATCCACCGGAATGGGTTGGTCAACCAACCATGAAACCAGCGCCGACCGGGGAGGGGCGAGGGGCGCGCCCAGCAGGGCCAACGCCCGGGGCGGGTCCGCCAGGGCTGCCCGCGCCGCCAGCGTGCCGCCCGGCCCGTGGCCGACCAGGGCCAGCGGCGCCTCCGGCAAGGCCCGGCGCGCGGCGGGGATGCCGGTCGTCACGATGGCGTCGGGGTCCTGCGCGCCGAGCGGGAAGCGGGCCAGCCAGGCATCCAGGCCCTCGTCCTCCAGCGCCGCGACCAGGGGGCCATAGGCCGGGGTCGCCAGGCCCGGCGTCGCCACGATCAGCGCGATCGGCGTCCCCGCCGGCATGGGGCGGCCGGCGTCGACGAGCTCCACCACCGCGTCGGCGGCCCCGGCGGGCGGGCCGGCCAGCGCGGCGGCCAGGAGGATGATCGACATGGGTCGGTCGCTATCTCTGCGCGAGGGGGCCTGCGACCGGCGGCGCGGCGACGTAGGATGGGCTCGGAGAGGCGAGGCGCGTCGTGACCTTTCAGCTCCTGCGGCCCGAGATCCTGCCTCCAGAGGCGCTGGATGCGCTGCTGGCCAGCGGCTGGTACCGCATGCGGCAGTCGGTCTTCACCTGCCGCTACCTGCTGGGTCGCCGCGGCCTGCACACCGCCGTCTGGACCCGCCTGCCCCTGCGGGGCTACCAGTTCCGCCCCAGCCTGCGGCGCCGGATGCGGCGCATCCACGCGGACCTGGAGGTGACGATCAACTCCCTGCCGCCGGGCGAGGAGCACGAGGAGCTGTACGCCCGCTACGTCGACCACGTCGGTGGTGACCGGGCCGAGACCCTGCACGACGTGCTCTACGACGACGACCAGCCCGGCGTGCTCTTCCAGACCCGCCAGATCCAGGTGCGCCACCGGGGGCGGCTGGTGGCCTACAGCTTCTTCGACGAGGGCCGGGACAGCCTGCAGAGCGTGATCGGCGTCTACGACCCGGCCTACGCCCGCTACGGCCTGGGGGTCGGCACCATGCTGCTCGAGG
Organism: Myxococcota bacterium; assembly: GCA_023150805.1. Lineage (GTDB taxonomy): Bacteria > Myxococcota_A > UBA796 > UBA796 > UBA2385 > UBA2385. The sequence continues at coordinate 8,609 of JAKLKF010000103.1, forward strand.
TGCGCTACGGCATCGAGCACGGCTTCCGGTACCACTACGCCGGCTATGTCGTCCCCGGCGTGCCCGCCTTCGACTACAAGCGCGAGGTCGGGCCGCTGCAGTACTACGACCCGGACGCCCACGCCTGGCGCCCGCTCTCCGACCTCGAAGACGAGCAACTCCCGGCCAGCAAGCTGCGCCGCGGCCTGGACCAGGTGGCGTCGCGGCTCCGCCAGCTCGGGATCCCCACGCGGCTGCGCTCCTACCCGCCCTACCGCGTCGTCTACATGAACGATCTCCAGGACCGCTGCCTCGCCAGCCCCCTGTTCCTGGAGTGCGGCCGCGCGGTGAGCGACGACGTCAGCCTGGTGGTCAGCCACGACCCGTCGGCGGGCACCTGGGCGGTCGAGGCCTACCACCGCAGCCGCGACCTCTCCGAGCTGCTGGGCGAGGCGCCGGCCCCCGACGCCGGCCCGCCCGCGGACCTCTCGCTGCTGGTCCGCCTGGACCGGGCCGGGGTCAGCCCCTCGCCCGAGGACGCCGCCCGGTGGGTCGCCCGGGCCCTGGGCCGAGGTCCCTGGCGCTGCGTCGAGCCCTGACCGCCGGCGCGGTCAGCCCTCGTCGGACGGGGGGGGCGCGGTCGCGGCGCCCAGGCCCTCGATCATCCGCTCCAGCTCGTCGCGGGTGATGGCGAAGGGCTCGACCACCCGTCCCTCGGGCGCGCGGCGGACCCGCTGGACCGTGGCCCCCGCGGGGTCCAGCTCCACCTGGTAGAAGCGCCCGCGCTGCATGTCCTCGGGCCGGGTGCGCAGCACGGCGCCGCCCAGCGTGGGATCCACCTCGACGGGCACCAGGCGCTCGCCCTGCGGCCGCAGCCCCTCCGCCACGGCGGCCGCGCGCTCCGCCACGGTGCCTGCCGCCCCCGACACCCGCAGGCGCTCGACCACCACGCCGATCGACTCGATCCTGCGGGCCTCGATCTCGGCCTGGTACCCGGCCCCGTCGACCTGGACGACGCCGGGACGGTCCAAGGCGCCGGCCTGGTCCAGCGCCTGGTCCAGGCGCTCCCGCAGCGCCCCGTCGGCGCTCATGGACGGCCCTCCGGCTTCTTGGCGGCCTTCCCGGCGGGCTTCTCGATCTCGAAGTGGTCGCCGTCATGGTGGAGCACCACGGGCTTGTCGTCCAGGCGACTGACCAGGTGCGCCGCCCGGCCCCAGATCCGGGCCACGTTGCCCAGCGCGAGCTGGGCCCACTCCAGCTGCAGGTCCACGCCCTCGTGATCGTGGGTCAGCTCCAGCTCGCCGCGGTTGGCGTGGTTGGCGTCGGTCACGGCGATGCGCGGGTTGCCGCGCGTGGCCAGCATCAGGAGCAGGCGCTGCTTGACGTCCGCGAACTGGCGGCTGTCGACGACGAAGTGCCCGGCGGTCTTGTCGTACTCGGTCGTGAACAGTCCCTGCTCCCGCACGAAGTCCTCGGTCAGGAACTGGTCGATGAAGGTCACGTCGTTGTGGGTGCGTCGCACCTCGAAGATCTTCTGTCGCCCCAGGCCCGCGCCCGTGTCCCAGTCGCGGCGGGTCGCCACGTCCTCGCAGTCGGCCCAGTCCTTTCCGAAGCGCCCCTTGTTCCAGCGCTCCTCGATGTGGCGGTACAGCTCGATGCCCAGCTTGTAGGGGTTGAGCTGGCCCGGCCGCATCGCGACCGTCCCGCTGTGGTGGTCGGCGTAGTCCACCACCTCGCTGTCGCTGAGGATGTCGCGGGTCATCATCGTCGTGTGCCAGTACGAGGCCCAGCCCTCGTTCATGATCTTCGTCTGCCCCTGGGGCGCGAAGTAGTAGGCCTCGTCGCGGATGATGCTCAGCACGTCGCTCATCCAGGGCCGCATCCGCCCGTGCTTGAGCAGGAAGCCGAGCACGTCCCGCACCGGCTCCTCGGGGAAGCGCGCCTGCTGCTCCAGCCGCTCCTGCTGGCGCTGGCGCTGCGCCTCCAGGAACTCGGGGGGGTTGATGTACTTGTCCATGTACTGCTTGGCCGGCATCTTCGAGAAGCCGGACGCCTGCCGGACCTGCTCCTTCTCCCGCTCGCTCTCGCTGCGCTCCCGGCGGATGTGCGGCAGGTAGGGGTCGATCAGGTTCTCCAGGCTCAGGCACATGTCGATGTAGGTCTCGACCTCCTCCTGGCCCTGGGCGTCGATGTGACGGCGCACCCGGGTCGCGTGGTTCGCCATCTGGTCGAGCATCCGCCGGTTGGTGTGCTGGAACCAGGCGTTGTTGGTGAAGAAGTCGACGTGGCCGTAGACGTGGGCCATCACCAGCTTCTGGTCCATCAGCGTGTTGTTGTCCAGCAGGTAGGCGTAGGCCGGCCGGGTGTTGATCACCATCTCGTAGATCTTCTGCAGGCCGTACTCGTAGCCCTTGTCCATCTGGATGTAGTCCATGCCCCAGCGCCAGTGCGGGTAGCGCGTCGGGAAGCCGCCGTAGGCGGCCAGCATGTTGATCTCCTCCCAGTCGCACATCTCGAAGACGGTCTCGCAGAACTCCAGGCCGTAGCCGCGGGCGATGCCCTCGATCCAGGCCTGGGCCTCCTGGAGCTCGACGGGGAGGCCGCGACGGGAGCGGAAGAAGAAGGCGTCGTCTGCCATGGTCAGCGCCCCTTGCCCAGGAGCTCCTTGATGGAGTCCATGATGTGCTCGCGGTCGGGCACCCGGGACAGGGTCACCCGCTCGTCCCCGGTGAAGGCCGCCTTCAGGTCCTCGTAGAACTGGCCCGAGCCGTACTCGCTGTCCACCTGGGCATAGGAGAACTGGTTGACCGCGGGCAGGATCTGCTCCTTGAGCATCTCCTGGCACTTCTGCGTGTCGGCCTTGCTCCAGTTGTCCCCGTCGCTGAAGTGGAAGGGGTAGATGTTCCAGTCCGTGGGCGGGTAGTCGGCCTCGATGATCTCCCAGCACAGCTTGTAGGCGCTGCTGATCAGCGTCCCGCCGCTCTCCTTGGTGCGGAAGAAGGTGTCTCGGTCCACCTCGCGCGCGGCGGCGTCGTGAATGATGAAGCGGCTCTGTACGTTCTTGTAGTTGTGCTGGAGCCACAGGTCGATCCAGAAGGCCTCCAGCCGGACGATCTCCTTCTGTTCCCGGCCCATGCTGCCCGAGACGTCCATCATGTACAGGATCACCGCGCTGCTCTGCGGCTCGCTCTTCGTCTTCCAGGACCGGTAGCGCTTGTCCTCGCGCACCGGCACGATGCGCGGGTCCTCGGGCACCCAGGTGCCGCTCGCCACCTGCCGCTTGAGCGCCTCGCGGAAGGTGCGCCGGGTGTGGCGCAGGCTCTCGGGGCCCACCTTCGAGATGCCCGTGTACTTGTCGCGCTCGCTCTGGATCTCCTTCCTGCCGCGGGGCTCGATCCGCGGGAGCGCCAGCTCCTCGCCCATGATCTCGGCCAGCTCCTCCAGGCTGACGTCCACCTCCAGCTCGTGCTCGCCCGGCTGGTCGCCGGCCTGGCCCTGGCCGGGCTGCCCCGCCTGCCCGTCGGCCGGGTCGCCCGGGTCTCCCTGGCCCTGGCCGATGCCGCCCTGCTGGTTGTCTCCGTAGCGGAAGCGGGGGATGCCGATCTGGGGCAGGGGGACGCGCACCACCTTGCCCTGCTCCTTGCCGATCAGCTCGGTGCTGGACATGTGCTTGCGCAGGTCGCGCCGCACCTTTCCCCGCACGATCTGCTTGAAGCGGTGGACGTCGTTGTCGATGTTCAGTGGCATCGTCGTGTCATCCGGCTCAGCCCTTCCGCACGTCGCCGCGCGCGAAGATGCTGGCGACGAAGTTGAGGACGTCGGTCGCCGACTGGTCGTCGTAGCCGTAGTTGTCGATCAGGCGCTGCTTGACGACGTCGATCTTGGCCTGGGTGTCCTTGTCGACGACCTGGCTGACCAGGCTGGTGAGCTTGATGCTGTCCTTCTGGTCCTCGAAGAGCTTGAGCTCCAGCGCCTTGTACAGCCGCTCGTTCTGCTTGTAGTCGAAGACCTTGCCGTCCAGGGCCAGGCCGCCGATGTAGTTCATCAGCTCGCGGCGGAAGTCGTCCTTGCGGGCGTCGGCGATGTCGATCTTCTCCTCGATGGAGCGCATCAGGCGCTCGTCGGGCTCCTGGTACTCGCCCGTGTAGGGGTTGCGCACCTTCTCCTTGAGGCAGAAGGCCTTCACGCTGTCGATGTAGTTGCTGCACAGGCGGGTGATCGCGTCCTCGTCGGCGGCGATCGCCTTCTGGACCTCGTTCTTGACGATGTCCTCGTACTCCTTCTTGACCACGCCCAGCAGGTCCCGGTACTGCTTCTTGAGCTCCTCGTCGGAGATCAGGCTGTGGTTGTCCAGCCCCGCCTCCAGCTCGTTGAGCACCATGAAGGGGTTGATGTACCGGGCGTCCGCCTCGCGCACCAGCGCGTTGCTGATCTTGTCCTGGACATAGCGGGGGCTGATGCCCTGCAGGCCCTCGCGGCGCGCGACCTTGCGCAGCTCCTTGACGTTGTCCTCGGTGAAGCCCGGCAGGGTCTTCCCGTCGTACAGGCGCAGCTTCTGCACCAGGGTCAGGTTGTGCTTCTTGGGCTCCTCCAGCCGGGTCAGCACCGCCCACATCGCCGCCATCTCCAGCGTGTGGGGCGCGATGTGCGCGGCCACGCGGCGGCGGTTGAAGTCCTTCTGGTAGATGCGCGCCTCTTCCTTCCACTTCGTGATGTAGGGCACGTCGATCTTGATCGTCCGGTCGCGCAGGGCCTCCATGAACTCGTTGCTCTGGAGCTTGCGGTACTCCGGCTCGTTGGTGTGCCCGATGATGACCTCGTCGATCGCCGTCTGGGCGAACTTCTTGGGCTTGATCACGTGCTCCTGGCTGGCGCCCAGCAGGTCGTAGAGGAAGGCCACGTCCAGCTTGAGCATCTCGACGAACTCGATCACGCCGCGGTTGGCGACGCAGAACTCGCCGTCGAAGTTGAAGGCCCGCGGGTCGCTGTCGCTGCCGTACTCGGCGATCTTGCGGTAGTTGATGTCGCCGGTCAGCTCGGTGCTGTCCTGGTTCTTCTCGTCCTTGGGCTGGAAGGTGCCGATCCCGATGCGGTCGCGCTCGGACAGCACCAGGCGCTTGACCCGGATCCGGTCGAGCACCGCCGTGATGTCGCCGCCGCACTCCTGCATCGACTGCCGGAACAGGAAGCGGCTGACCGGGTCGACGTCCCCCTCCAGGCGCACCGGGTAGCGCGCCTTGGGGCTCTGGTTGATGCGACCCAGGATCTCGTCCCGCAGCTCCATCGGGATGAGCTTGAGCGGCTCCTCGTGCAGGGGGCTCTGCACCACCTGGCCGTCGGGCAGGTGCCACTCGAAGGTGTACAGGCGCCCCTGGGGCTGGCGGCTGTACCACTCGAGCCCCTTCTTGATCAGGCGGACGATGGTCGACTTGGCGCTGCCCACCGGGCCGTGCAGCAGGATGACGCGCTTCTCGGTGCCGTAGCCCAGGGCGGCGGACTTCAGGACCCGCACCAGCTTCTCCAGGTGCACGTCCAGGCCGAAGACGGCGTCCTTGCCGTCCTCGAAGGGGTCGTTGAAGAAGCGGTGGCGGACGATGTCCTTCTTGAACTCGACGTAGGTCTCCGTGCCGAAGCTCTCCACCAGGTCGTACAGGCGCTGGTAGGCGTTGCGGGCGACGGTGGGGTCGGCGGTCACCAGGTCCAGGTAGTCGCCGAAGCTGCCCTCCCAGTTCAGCTCCTGGTACTGGCGGACGTCCTGCAGGGAGGCGAGGGCGGACAGCAGGGGGCTGTTGTGCCGGGCGGCGGTGGGGGTCGGATCGGACATGGCAGGACTCCCGGCGCGACGCGGTGCGTCGGCGGTCTGGCTCCCCGGGGCGGCGCGGATCGCGCCAGGAGGTGGGGAGCGGGTGGTGCGCGAGGGAAGAGAGCGCGCGGCGGAGGGGATGGACCCGGAGGTGGTCAGCCGGGGAGACCCGGCACGGCGGGATGGGGGTTCGCTGCTCTTGAGACGGGTTCCTGTCCATCAATGTTCCACCGATGGGCGGGGGTCGCTACCCCGTGACAAGCGGTGACACGCCGCAGGTGGGGGGCGCGATCCCCGGAGATCCCCACCTGCGCGCGGCCTTCTGGGGCGCGAGACCCCGCCGCCGCCCGGGTCGGATAGCATCGGGGCCCCTCCCCGGAGCGCGCGTGCCCACCCTGCTGCTCACCGGCGGCGCCGGCTTCATCGGCTCGCAGCTCGCGCGGACCCTCTCCCAGGCCGGCTGGCAGGTGCGCGTGCTGGACGCCCTGACCTATGCCGGTCGCCGGGAGCACCTGCATGGGGTGGACTGCGAGCTGGTCGTGGGCGACGTCTGCGACCCGCGCGCGGTCCAGGCCGCGATGGAGGGCTGCCAGGCGGTCGTGCACGCGGCCGCCGAGAGCCACGTCGAGCGCAGCCTGCTCAGCCCCGCCGACTTCCTGCGCACCAACGTGGAGGGCACCCGGGTCGTGCTGGAGGGCGCGCGCCTGGCCGAGGTGGAGCGGGTCCTGGTCCTCTCCACGGACGAGGTGCTGGGCGAGGTGCCGGAGGGCCCGCCGCCCGGCCCCGACGCCCCCCTGCGGCCGGGCAACCCCTACGCCGCCAGCAAGGTGGGGGCCGAGGCCCTGGTCCACGCCTGGCGCAAGTCCTTCGGGCTGCCCGCCGCCCTGGTGCGCTGCGTCAACTGCTACGGGCCGCGCCAGCACCCCGAGAAGGCCGTGCCGTGGTGGGCCCGCGACGCCTTGCTGGGACGGCGCGTGCCGGTGCAGGGCCTGGGCACGGCCGTGCGCGACTGGCTCTACGTCGAGGACCTCGCGCGGGGCGTGGCGGCCGCGCTGGAGCGCTTCCGCGACGGCGCCGTCCACCACTTCGCCGCCCACGACCAGCTCCCCAACCTCGCGATGGCCCGCCGGGTGCTCGCCGCGGTCGCCGGGCGCACGGGCGTGCCCGCCCAGATCGAGCTCGTCGCCGAGCGCCAGGGCCAGGATCGCCGCTACGCCCTGGACGACGCCGCCACCCGCGCCGAGCTGTCCTGGGCGCCCCAGGTGGGCCTGGACGAGGGGCTCCGGCGCACCGTCGACTGGGTCGCCGAGGAGGGGCTGGCGCTGTGGAGCTGAAGAGCTTCGACCGCGACAGCCTGCTGCGCCTGCGGCAGGCGCTGATCGCCGGCGAGCCCGTGCACCTGGTCGCCCGAGAGGTGCCCGAGGGCCTGCGCATCGACGAGGTGGCGCCGCTGATCACCAGCGTACGGACCACCGACCGCCGCCTGCGCGCGGCCTTCGAGGCCCGCATGGCGCCCGTGGGCCGCCCCGGCTTCGACCCGGGCGGCGTGGCGGGGGTGACCGTCGTCGTCCCCTCCCACCGCCGCGTGCCCCTGGGCCTGCCCGCCCTGCGCAGCCAGGACCTCGCCCCGCGCATCCTGATCCTGTCCAACGGCCCCGATGGCCCCACCCAGGCGCCAGGCGCCACGGTGCTGCGCCTGCCCTGGCAGGGCCACGGCGCCACCCGCCAGGCCGCCCTCGCCCACGTCGACACGCCCTTTGTCCTCTTCACCGTCGACGACGCCATCCCGCTGGGCCGAGGCTGCCTGCGCACCCTGGTCCAGGCCCTGCAGGCCGGCTCCTGGGACGCCGTCGTCGCCCGCCAGGTCCCCTGGCCCGACTCCGGCCACGTCACGGCCGAGCGCCTGCGCCGGTGGACCCCCTCGGGCCAGCGCACCATCGACTTCCCCGCCGCCGACAACGTCGCCACCCTGTACCGGACCGAGGTCCTGCGCCGCCACCCCTTCCCCGACGTGCCCATCGCCGAGGACGCCTGGTGGAGCCGCGGTCGCCGCGTCGGCTACGTGCCCTTCGCCCCCTTCCTGCACAGCCACGACCGCGCGCCGGGCGACCTGTACCGCCGCAACCGGGCGATCCACGAGCAGCTCGCCCGCATGGGCCAGGCCCTGCCGGTGATCGGCCTGTCCGACGTGGTCGGCGCCCTGCCCGGGGTCGTGCGCCCCGCGGTCAAGGGCGGTCCGCGCGAGCTGGCCAACCAGGTGGCCGAGCTGGTCGGGATGTGGCAGGGGGCGCGCAAGGGGATGAAGGGGGCCTGATCCCCCTCGTCGGCCCGCGCCCGGCGCTACACTGCCCGCCGTGACCGGCCTGCTGCCCCTGCTGATCCTCGCCTGCGCCGACCCGCCCTGGTCCTGGCCCGCCACCACCTGGCAGGACCCCGGCGTGGCGCCCCTGCCCCCCGACACGGGCACGGAGGCCGCGCCGCCGGCCGCGGTGGTCCTCAACGAGCTGATGCCCGACAACGAGAGCACGGTCGAGGACGAGCGCGGGCGGGAGGGCGACTGGGTGGAGCTGCTCTCGGTGGCGGAGCGCCCGATCGACCTGGCGGGCTGGGGCCTGGGCGACGACCCCGACGCGGCCCCGGCGTGGACCTTCCCCGCGGGCACCGTGCTGGACCCCGGCCAGCGCCTGCTGTTGTGGCTGGACGACGACCCGGAGGCCGGCGCCCTGCACCTGCCGATGAAGCTCGACGAGGACGGCGGGGTCCTGGTGCTCCGCGACGCTGCGGGCCAGGAGGTGGATCGGCTGTCGTGGGACTCGCTGCCGGCGGACGTGGTGCGCGGCCGCTTCCCCGACGGCGGGCCCGTCCTGGCCGACAGCGTCCTGGCCACGCCGGGCAACCCGAACCCCTACGACCCCGGCCTGGGACGGGACCCCAGCGAGCTGCTCTTCCCCCAGGACCGGGTGCTGGAGGTGGAGCTGTTCCTGCCGCAGGCCAGCATGGACGCCCTGGAGGCCGACCCCTACACCTACGTCGAGGGCGCGGTGGCGGTGGGTGGGGTGACGCTCTCGCCCGTCGGCGTCCGCATCAAGGGGCAGTGGGGCAGCCTGCGCGACCTGTCGCAGAAGGCGGCCTTCAAGGTCAGCATGGACGCCTTCGGCGGCACGGCCGAGCTGCGGGGGCTGGAGAACCTGACCCTGAACAACATGGTGCAGGACCCCTCGCTGGTGCACGAGCGGCTGGCCTACACCCTGTTCCGGTCGACGGACGTGCCCGCGCCGCGCACCGCCCACGTCGCGCTGTTCCTCAACGGCGAGTACCGCGGCCTGTACCTGCACGTCGAGACGGCCGACGACACCTTCCTGTCCCGCTGGTACGACAACCCCGACGGCAACCTGTACGAGGGGGAGTACGGCCAGGACCTGACCCTGGGGTCCTACCTGGACCTGGATCACGACGAGCGGGGGGCCGACGACCCCGACGACTACAGCGACCTGGCGGCCCTGGCCGCCCTGCTGGCCCAGGACCCCTCCGAGGAGCTGGTCGACGAGCTGGAGGCCCTGGTCGACGTCGACGAGGTGATGGCCGCCCTGGCCGGCGAGGTGATCCTCGGCCACTGGGACGGCTACTTCTGGTACCCCAACAACTACCGGGTCTACCACGACCCGGACTCGGGGCGCTTCTCGCTGTTGCCCTGGGGCCTGGACCAGACCTTCGGCTACGAGGGGGACATCGAGGGCGCCAACGGGGCGCTGGCCCGCTGGTGCCTGCAGGTGCCCTCGCTGCGGGCCCGCTACCTGCGCGCCCTGTGGCGGTCGGCCGAGGTGATGGAGCAGCTGCCGCTGTCCGAGCTGGCCCAGGACGACCACGCCCGCGTGCTGCCCTACTTCCGGGCGGGCGCCTACGAGGAGCACTCGGTGGCGACCTCGCAGGCCTACCTGACGGCGACGCTGGACTTCCTGTCCTGGCGCGCCGACGACATCGTGGGCCAGCTCTTCCCCGAGGGGCTGGACTAGCGCCGCTAGTCCAGGCTCTCGCAGACGTAGGGCTGGGCCGTGGTGCAGGCGGCGTCGTTCCACTGGTAGCCGCTCCACAGGAACTGGGCGCAGTCCTCGCCGCTGGAGTCGTTGGGCTCGCCGCTGGCCCAGTCGGTCCAGGTCACGGGCTCGCCGTTGGACCAGGCCCAGTCGCCCTCGCTCTCGATGTCGTTGAAGCCGCTCCACCAGGAGGAGGCGTACAGGGCGTAGGCCAGGTCGGAGACCGCGAGCTGCTCCTCCTCGGAGGACAGGGCCACCAGGTCGTAGCCCCGGGCGAGGCAGGCATCCTGCGCGTCCTCCCAGGCCAGGGCGGTGGTGCAGTACAGGTAGACGTGGGCGTCGGTGTCGTCGACCGTGCAGGTCGCACCGCAGACCCGCCCCTCGTCCCGCGCGCCGTCGCAGTCGTTGTCCACCGCGTCGCAGACCTCGACGGCGCCTTCGTAGCGGTCGGCCCGGCCGTCGTCGCAGTCGCCCGTGCAGGGGGTCAGCCCGTCCCCGTCGGTGTCGTCGTCGTCGCCTGTCGCCTCGTCGCAGTCGTTGTCCTGGCCGTCGCAGGCCTCGGGCAGGCCGGGCGCCCGGGCGCCGTCCTCGTCATCGCAGTCGCCGGCGCAGGTGGGCACCCCGTCGCCGTCGACGTCCAGCTCGTCGGCCAGGCGCTCGCCGTCGCAGTCGGTGTCCTTGGTGTCGCACAGCTCGATGGCGCCGGGGAAGATCGAGGGATCGCCGTCGTCACAGTCGTCGCAGGTGCTCCAGCCGTCGCCGTCGGCGTCGCCGGCGTCGTCGATCGCGTCGTCGCAGTCGTCGTCGACGCCGTTGCAGCGCTCTTCGGCCCAGGGGTAGCGGGCGGGGTCGTCGTCGTCGCAGTCGCCGCGGCAGGTCTCGAAGCCGTCGCCGTCCTGGTCGAAGCCCTCGTCCACCTCGCCGTCGCAGTCGTTGTCCAGGCCGTCGCAGACCTCGGTGGCGTCGGGGTGGGTCGTGGCCTGCCCCTCGTCGCAGTCGCCGGCGCACTCCGCCCAGCCGTCCCCGTCGGTGTCCCAGTCCTCGTCCGCCCGGCCGTCGCAGTCGTTGTCCAGGCCGTCGCAGGTCTCCGTCCGCCCCGGGAAGGCCGCCGGGTCGTCGTCGTCGCAGTCCTGGCAGGCGTCGACGCCGTCTCCGTCGGCGTCGGGGGCCTCGTCCACCACGCCGTCGCAGTCGTCGTCGCGGCGGTTGCAGGTCTCGACGGCGTCGGGGGCGACCGCGGCGTCCCCGTCGTCGCAGTCGACCACCCCCGCCACGGCCAGGCAGCCGGGCGCGTCGGCCAGGTACCCGTCGCCGTCGACGTCGAAGGGCTCGTCCGCCGCGCCGTCGCAGTCGTCGTCCACCCCGTTGCAGCTCTCCGCCGCGCCGGGGAAGACCTGCGGGTTGCGGTCGTCGCAGTCGGCGCCTCCCTGCGCCAGGGAGGGGTGGCCGTCGCCGTCGAGATCCGTGGGCGCGGGATCGGAGGTGCAGGCCGAGAGGGCAGCGAGGAGCAGGAGCATGGCGACATCGTAGCCTGCGCGACGATCTCGGACTTGACGGTCCCTGTCACCCAGCGGTCACAATGGCGCGATGCTCCTGCCACTCACGATCGCCACCGCCTGCGGCGCCACCGGTCCGGCCCCGTGCCCGGGGTGGGGCGCGCCAGTGGCCGCCGGCGTGGTGGGTGAGCCGGCGCTGGACGAGGCCTCGGGCCTGGCCTGGGGGCGGACGGACCGCGACCTGCTGTGGACCCACGACGACAAGGGAGGGGATCCCGTGCTCTTCGCCCTGGGCGCCGACGGGCGGTCCCGCGGCACCTGGGCCGTCACGGGCGCCACGGCCACGGACTGGGAGGACCTGGCGGCGGGGGTCGGCCCCCGGGGCCCCACCCTGTTCATCGGCGACATCGGCGACAACGACGACGCCCGCGCCGAGGTCCGGGTCTGGCGCCTGCCGGAGCCCGCCGCGCCGGACGGCGGGGGGCGGACCGCCCCGGCCGAGGAGCTGGTCCTGCGTTTTTCCGACGGGCCCACGGACGCCGAGGGGCTGGCCTACGACCCGGCCGACGGCGCCCTGATCGTGGTCACCAAGGAGAAGGGCCGGGCGCGGCTGTTCCGCGCCGACGCCTGGGCCGCCGCCGGCGCGGCGCAGGTGCTGTCGCCGGTGGCGACCGTGGACCTGTCCGGGCCGGCCTTCGAGGGGGGCCGCAAGGTGACGGCGGCGGACCTGTCGCCGGACGGCGGTCGGCTGCTGCTGCGCACCTCCACGCGGATCCTGGCCTGGACCCGGGCGCCGGGCCAGCCGCTGGCGCAGGCCCTGGCCGCGACGCCCTGCCTCCTGCCGGCGCCCGACGAGCCCGACGGGGAGGCCCTGGCGGCGGGGGAGCGCGGCTGGGCCACGCTGAGCGAGGGTGTGCGTCCGACCCTGTGGCGCGGGGAGGCGCCGTGAACGGCGCGGTGCGGCTGGGGCTGGCGGTCGGCGGGGTCCTGGGGCTGGCCGCCCTGGCCTCGTGGTCGTGGACCGGGGGCGGGGTGCAGGGCCCGGCGCGGGTCGAGGCGGCCGCGGAGTTCCGGGTGAGCACCGCCGACGCGGGCCTGGCGCGATGGACGCTGCTGGACGGGCGGGTCCCCGGGGGCCCGGTGGTCGTGGCGGACGGAGCCCTGCAGGCGGACCGGGGCGACCCGATGCAGCTGGAGCTGCTGGACGGGCGCCGGGCGGGGGACGCGATCCAGTCCGGGCAGCCGGTGGCCCGCCTGCGCGCGCCGCGCCTGGAGGAGGAGCTCGAGGCGCTGGCCCAGGAGGCGCGAGCGCTGGAGGCCGAGGAGGCCCTGCGGCGGGCCGGCGGCCGGCCGGAGACCATCGCGCGTGCCCAGCAGTCGGTGCGGGTGGCCGAGGCGACCCTGGCCCGGGCGCAGTCGGCCCTGGCCCACGTCGAGGGGCTGGCCAGCCAGGGCGCGGCGGGCGGCCGGCTGGTGGCCGAGGCCCGGGAGGAGGTCGCGGTGCGCCAGGCCGAGCTGGCCCTGGCCCGCGCCGCCCACGCCGAGGCGCGCCAGCCGGCCCTGCCCGAGGAGCTGGAGGCCCTGCAGGCCCGCCGGGCCGCCGTGCAGGCGCGGCTGGGGGCGGCCCAGGGCCGGATGGACGAGCTGGTGCTGCGCGCCCCGGTGGGCGGGACCCTGCTGCTGCCGGGCGGAGAGACCCTGGTCCAGGTCGTCGAGGACGGCGTCCGCCTGCTGCAGGTGGCGGTGCCCGAGACGGCGCGGGGGCGGGTGCGGGTAGGGGACCGGGTCGAGTTCGCGCCGACCTCGGACGCCGAGCACCCGGTCCCGGGCCGGGTCGTCGAGGTCGGCGCGTCGGCGGTGATGCTGGGCATGCGGCCGGTGGTGTGGGTGGTGGCCGAGCTGGAGGGCGCGCCGCCCATCGGGGCCACGGGGCTGGCCCGCCTCTCGCCGGGCGCGGGGGAGTGAGGCGCCCATGAGGTCGACCCTGGAGGGCCGCTCCGAGCTCAAGTACGCGCTGCCTGCCGCGCGCCGGGGCGAGGTGCTCGCGCTGGCGCAGGGGCACATCGAGGTCGGCGCGCACACGGGCTCGCTGGCCGATCACCCCGGGGTGCGCTGGCAGGCGGGCGAGCCCGAGCCCATGGGCTACCTGGTGCACTCCCTCTACCTGGACACGCCACGGCTGGACGGGTACGGCGAGCGGCTGGCGGACGCCTCGATCCGCAACCGCGTCCGCATCCGGACCTACGGCACCGCCGGGCAGGACGCCGCCGTGTACCTGGAGGCCAAGCGCAAGCTGCACGAGCGGGTCATCAAGCAGCGCGTCTCGGTGGGGCGGCTCTCCGCCTGGTCCCGCCTGCCCGGCCCCCGCCCCTGGGTGGCGGCGGTGGCGGCCCTGCCGCCGGGGGACGTCGCCCGGCAGGCCACGCGGTGGTTGGCCGCCGTCGAGGGGCCGGGGATGGTGCCCGTCTGCTCCACCCACTACCTGCGGGAGGTCTACGAGGCGGGCACCGATCGGCTGACCATCGATCACCAGGTGCGCGGCGCCCACGGCCTCGATCCGCGGGCCTTCCAGTCCGAGGGCGAGATCGACCTGGTGCCCCCGGACTGGATCGTCCTGGAGCTCAAGTTCGGCGGGCCCATGCCGGGCTGGATGCGGACCCTGGTCCGCCAGATGCGCCTGTGCTCCGAGCCCGTGTCCAAGTTCGCGCTGGGCGTGGCCCTGACCCTGCGCGTCGATCACCCCCTGGAGGGGCAGTGGTTGACGCCGCCCAGCGTCCTGCGCGCCGGGCGACGCGCCGACGCGGCCGAGGCGGCCGACACCGAGCCCGAGGCGATGGTGGCCCGATGACCCGACGGAACGATCCATGGACCTGATCGCGCTGGAGCGGGCGCTGTTGCTGGAGCAGGTCGCGGTGATGCCGCTGGCCGTGGCGGCGCAGGGGCTGCTGGTGGCCTTCGCGCTGGGCCTGTTGGTGGCCTCGCTGCACCGCTGGTCGGTGCCTTCGCGCCTGGTGCCCCCGTCGCTGGTGGCGAGCCTGGCCCTGCTGCCGGTGGTCTCCGCCCTGGTCCTGATGGTGATCGGCAACAGCCTGGCGCGCGCCTTCTCGCTGGTGGGCGCCCTGGCCATCGTGCGCTTCCGCACCCGCCTGCAGAGCACCTGGGACATCACCTTCGTCTTCCTGTCGCTGGCGGTGGGCATCGCCTGCGGCGTCGAGGCGGCGCCGATCGCCGCCCTGGGCGTGGGGGTCGCGATCCTGGCGGTGGCCGTGCTGGGCATGCTGCCGGGGGCCCGGCCCCAGGCGGGGGTCTACGTGCTCCGCTGCGACGTCGCCTCCTGGCAGGTGGGCGAGGCCCAGCTCCTGCCGGTGCTGGACCGGCACGTGCAGCGCCGCTGGCTGAGCTCGGCACGGACCCTGCGCTTCGGCGAGACCCTGAGCCTGTCCTACCAGCTCGTGCTGGCCAAGGGGGCCAGCCTGGAGGCGCTGACCCGCGAGCTGGCGGCGGTGGAGGGCGTCGAGCGGGTCAGCCTGCTCTCCGAGGACGACGGCGGGGGTGGCGAGTGAGGGTCCCCGCCCGCCGGGGCCTGGCAGTTTCCTGGTTGGTCGCCCAACTCACATTGGGCTGCCGGACCCCCTGGACGGGGGAGGACACCGGCGGGGATGGTGGGACGGGGGACGGCGGCGCCGGGGATGGCGGTGCCGGGGATGGCGGCGGGAGCCCGACGGACGGCGGTGGCCCGACCGACGGCGGTGGAGCAGACGGCGGCGGCGCGACCGACGGGGGCGGCGCGACAGACGGGGGCGGGACCACGGACGGCGGGACGACCGGCGACGGGGGCACGGAGGGGCTGCCGGTGCGGATCAACGAGCTGGTCGCCGACAACGGAGGGAGCACGCTGGACGAGCGGGGGCAGCCTGGCGACTGGCTCGAGCTGGTCCACCTGGGCGGCGAGGCGCTCGACCTGTCCGGCTACGGCCTGAGCGACGACTGGACCGCGCCCCTGGCCTGGCGCTTCCCCGACGGCTCCGTGCTGGCCCCCGGCGAGCACCGCGTGCTGTGGGCCGACGGCAGCGCCGTGCCCGAGGGGGATCACCTGCCCTTCGCGCTCTCCGCCGACGGCGAGGGCGTGGGGCTGTTCACCCCCGAGGGCGTGGTCGTGGACTGGGTGGTCTTCCCCCCCCTGGACGAGGACGAGGCCTGGGCACGCATCCCCGACGGCGGCGACGCCTGGGAGGCGATGCCCACCGGGACGCCCGGGGCGGCCAACCAGCGCCTGGTCGAGGTGGAGGTCGAGGTGCTGTCCGCCGGGGCGACCTGGGCCTGGTGGGACGCGGCCACCGCGCCCGGGGCCGACTGGGCCGCCCCGGGCTTCGACGACGCCGCCTGGAGCCGGGGCCCCGCCCCGCTGGGCTACGGCGAGCACCTGGCCACCACCATCAGCTACGGCGCCGACCCCAACGACAAGCCGGCCACGGCCTGGTTCCGGACGCGCGTCTCGGTGGAGCCGGGCCTGGGGGATGCCTCGTCTGCCCGGCTGGGGCTGCGCTGCGACGACGGCGCGGCGGTCTACATCGACGGCGTGGAGGTCGCCCGGTACAACCTGCCCGGGGGGGAGCTGACGGCCGAGACCCTGGCCAGCACCACCCTGTCGGGGCACGACGAGACCGCCTGGCGCAGCTTCGACCTGGGCCCGCTGTCCCTGGCCAAGGGCGAGGTGGTGGTCGCCGTCGAGGTCCACCAGGCCGCGGTCACCAGCTCCGACCTGGCCATGGACCTGTCCCTGGCCCTGACCCGGCTCGAGGCGGCGGAGTAGCCGCGGCGGCGGCTGGCGGGGCCTTCAGGGCACGAGCTCGCGGAACAGGGCGTCGCGCTCCTCGATCCAGGTGCGGACGTACTCCAGCTCGCCCTCGTAGTCGGTCCAGGTCCCCCGCCGGTAGTCGGCCCACCAGGCGCTGCGGTAGTCGTCCTCCCACTTGTCCCAGTCGCGCCGGGCCGACAGGTCGATCTCGGCCTGGTAGGCGTCGACCTGGCCGAGCAGCCAGTCGGGGTCGAAGGGGCCGTCCTCCCGCATGGCGGCGAAGCGCTCCCAGAGCAGGGCCTCGGTCTCGGGGTCGGCCTGGAGGGCCGCGAAGACGCGGTTGGTCCCGGTGAAGGTGTTGATCGCGTCCGAACTGACCCGCAGGGTGTACCAGTTCTGGCCCCAGGAGTGGTTGAAGTCCCAGGGCGCGTAGGACCACAGCCCGCTCTCGGGGTCGTGGTACAGGTAGGAGTTCTTGCCCGCCGAGTCCTCGCCGTGGGCGTAGTGGACCAGCAGGAACCAGTCCATGAACTCCTCGAGGGCGAACCAGTCCTCGGCCTGGGCCAGCAGGGTGTCGGTGTCGCTGCCGCCCGTGAAGCTGACCAGCGCGTCCAGGTCGCTCATGTCCCCCTCGGGCAGGCCCTCCTTCTTCTCGTAGCCCTGGTGCAGGGTGCCCTTGGCCCGGCCGCCGCTGTCGGTCAGGTAGAAGTTGGCGTCGTGATCGACGGCCTTGTAGAGGTTGCCCTCGCCGTCGAAGCCCATCTGCCGCACGAACTCGTCGTCCACCCGGTCCAGGCCGATGTACAGGCCGTGGTAGGCGCCGTCCAGGTACAGCACCAGGAAGAAGGTGCGCGGCACCAGGCGGGGCTCGCCCGACCACTCGCAGATCGCCGCCCACTGGTCGTAGATCAGCTTCTGGCGGACGTAGCTGTTGTCGTCGAAGGGCGAGAGCAGCACCAGGTGGTCGCGCTCCACACCCCAGGGCTCGATCGGCAGCTCATCGTCTGGGAAGTCCAGGGTATAGCCAGGCTTTGCGTAGCTCGCGCTCGACGCGCCGCGGATCTTGGCCAGCGAGGAGTAGGGGGTCCCCATCCAGGTGACGGTGGCCTTGCGCTCGCTGGTGGTCAGCGGTCCGGTGGTCTGCAGGTGCAGGACCGGCAGGCCCCACTCCTCGGTGTAGGCGAGGGGGTCCACCGGCACGGCAAGGGCCAGGTCCGGGTCGTCGGCCACCCAGGCGGTGACGGTGGTGGCCTCGGGGATGCTGGTGGCGCCGGCGGGGCGGGACGAGAAGACCAGGTCGTGCCGGCCCCCGTCCGCGGGGCCGGTGGTCCAGCGCAGGCGCCGGGTGTGCGGATCCCAGGTGGCGCCGTCCGGCGCGCTCACCAGCGAGATCTCGGCGTCTTCGGTGGCCAGGTCGCCGGAGCACTCCACCGCGAAGGCCAGCGTCTGCCCCTCCCACAGGTAGGGGTGGGCCAGGTCGGAGACCAGCGCGCAGCTCGCGTCGGTGCCGCCGCCGTCGGTGCCGCCGTCGGTGCCGCCGCCGTCGGTGCCCCCTGCGTCGGTGCCCCCTGCGTCGGTGCCCCCTGCGTCGGTGCCCCCTGCGTCGGTGCCGCCTGCGTCGGTGCCGCCTGCGTCGGTGCCGCCGCCGTCCGGAGTGCCGCCGCCGTCGGTGCCGCCGCCGTCGAGCGTCCCGCCGTCGGAGCCGCCGCCGTCGGCCGCGCCGCTGTCGTCGCCCTTGCCCCCTTGCGGGTCACAAGCGGCGAGCAGGCTGGCCAGCAGGCCCGCGACGACGGGGGAGATCACCGGCCGCCCTCGTTGCTGGCGCCGGGGGTGGCGGGGTCGGCCAGGGTCCAGCCCGCGCCGCCGTCCGGCATGCGCGCGGCGCTGACGTCGGTGGACTGCGGGCCGAAGCTGACGCCGTCGATCTCGGTGCCATCAGGCGCGTAGAGGGCCAGGGACTCGCCCTTGGCCGAGAGCTTGAAGCCCAGGTGCTGCGGCCCGTCGGCGACGTCGTCGTCCGCCCACAGCAGCAGGAAGCCGCCGGCGGGCACCACCAGGCTGCCGTCCAGCGCGTGCTTGTCGGGCTCGAGCAGGTCGTCGGTGATGGTGAAGCCCGCCAGGGAGATGTCGGCCCCGGTGGGGTTGTACAGCTCGACCCAGTCGGGGAAGGCCCCACCCTCGTCGGCGATGGTGGTGGCGTTGCTGGCCATCAGCTCGTTGATGAACAGGTCGCCGGGGGCCACGTCGCTGCCTCCGTCGCCACCGCCGCCGTCGCCGGTGGTGCCGCCGTCGCCGGTGCCGCCGTCGCCGGTGCCGCCGTCGCCCGTGCCGCCGTCGCCGGTGCCGCCGTCGGTGCCGCCGTCGCCGGTGCCGCCGTCGCC
>JAKLKF010000104.1 GCA_023150805.1 Myxococcota bacterium
GACCGGCGGCGCGGGCGCGGGCGCGCAGCCCGGGCCGGCCACCGACAGCCCCAGGGCCAGGGCCGGCGCCCGCAGGGCCAAGGCCGGGGCCCGCGCGCGGCTCAGTAGGCGCTCGTCAGGTTCACGCAGTGCTTCACGGCGAAGCTGCCGCCCACCGCGCCGCTGGCCAGCGTGATGTCCATCTCGCCCTTGGCCTTGCCGCCGTCCTTGACGCTGTCGATGGTGAGCACGCCCGAGGTGGCGTCCTCGATCTCCCAGCTCTCGCCCGAGCCTGTCAGGCGCGACGCCGAGACGGGCGAGACGCCGGAGACGTCGAAGCTGCCCTCCACCACGTCGGAGTCGTTGAAGGTGACCTGGAGGACGTCGAAGGCCTGGTCCCAGGGGACCTCGTCCTCGTCGTAGTCCTTGGCCACCCACCACAGGTCGATGCAGTCGAGGGTGTCGGTGCTGAAGACGACGAAGGGACCGCCCCAGTAGCCGACGACCGGGTCGAAGCTCGCGCCGGAGAGATCACCGCCGACCCCGCCGCAGCCGGTGAGCAGGGCGAGGGCGAGCAGGGGGCGGGCGAGGGGGGGGAGCATGGCGCCTCCAGGGCCCGGGAGCGGGCGGCGGGAGGATATGCGGCCCCGGCCGGCGCCACAAGGCCGCCGGCGGCGAGGTGCTGCATGTCGGCGTGGAGCCCGGAGAGCCTGCCCCGCGGCGAGGGGGCGCTGCGCTCTGAGCCGCAGCCGGGGTGGACCGAGCTGGTGCTCGACAACCCGAGCGCCCGCAACGCGCTGAGCCCGGGGATGATGGTGGACCTGGGCGCCGCCGTCGCGCGGCTGGAGGCCGAGCCGCCGGCGGCGGTGGTCCTGCGCGGGCAGGGCGAGGCGGCCTTCTGTGCCGGCGGCGACCTGCGGGCCGTGCGCAGCCACCTGCTGGCGCCGGGGTCGGCGGGCGGGATGCTCGACCACATGGCCGACCTGCTCGACCGGCTGCAGCGGCTGCCCACCCTGGTGATCGCGGCGGTCGAGGGGGCGGCGCTGGGGGGCGGCGCGGAGCTGCTGACGGCCTGCGACCTGGTCATCGCGGCGCGGGACGCCCAGGTGGGCTTCGTGCACGCGCGCCTGGGGGTCAGCCCGGGCTGGGGGGGCGGGGCGCGGCTGGTCCGCCGGGTGGGGTCCCGGCGCGCAGCCCTGGTCCTGCTGCCCGTCGACGGGCCCACGGCCGAGCGCGCGGCGGCGCTGGGCCTGGTCGACGAGCTGGTCCCGCCGGGCCAGGCCCTGGCCCGCGCCCGCGAGGTCGCGACGCGGGTCGCCGCGTGGGACCGCCAGGCCGTGGCGGCGGCGCTGCGCATCGCGCGCTCGGGCGAGCGCGAGGTGGAGCGCGAGGCCTTCTGCGCGCTGTGGGGCGGGCCGGCCCACCGGGAGGCGCTGCGTGTCCTGGACAAGGGGCGGGCGTGATCCCGGTCCTGCTGCTCGTCGGGGCGCTGGGCGGCTGCGCCTGCCGCCGGGGACGCGACGCCGGCGTCGCGGAGAGCCTCCCTCCCGCTCCTCCGCCCACCCTGTCGGGCGCGGTATCCGACGGCGTCTTCACCGATGCGCGCCTGGGCTTCCGCCTGCCGGTCGGGGAGGGGTGGACGGCGGAGCCCGGCCGCGACGACGGCCTGCTGCGGGTGACGCTGGTGCACGCCGCCACCCGCACCCGGGTGGAGATCTGGGCCTTCGAAGGAGGGGCCACCACCCTGCGGCCGCGCGGCGACTGCGCCTGGGACTTCGTCGACACGGCCCGCTACCGGTCGATCGGGCGCGCCGGGCCGGTGACGACGGGAACCTGCACCCCGACCGAGGCCGCGTTGGGCCCCATCTACGGCTGGTTGGTCCCCTCCGGCGGCTCGACCCTGCAGGCCGAGATCCACGTGCCCCCCGCGGCGCTGGTCGACGGCCGGCGCGAGGGGGAGCGGCTGGTCAGCGGCTTGCGGCCGGCGGGCGAGCTGCCCTGACCGGCCGGGCCGGCACGCGCCTCAGGCCCGGCGCCGCCGCAGCCCGGCCAGCGCCAGGGGCACGCCCAGCGCCAGCCAGCCCGAGCCGGGCGCCCGGCTGCCCGAGGCGCAGCCCATGTCGCAGCCGCCGCCCTCGTCGCAGCCCGCGCTCTCGTAGCTGACGGTGCCCAGGCCGGCGTAGGCGCCCATCCAGTCGGCGCTGGTGCCGGCGCCGGCCACCTCCAGCGAGGTGAGCCCGAAGCCCGAGAAGGACGGCAGCGCGAAGGCGAGGTCCCCGACCAGGCCGCTGATGATGGTGCCGACCAGGGAGTCGAAGACGCCGGCGAAGCTGGCCTCGATCTCGGCCGAGGTGTCGGGCGCGAACTCGTTGGCGGTGACGGTCGGCACGACGTCGTCGCCGGTCAGCGCCACCCCGATGGCCAGCTGCCCCGTGGCGCCGTCCAGGGTGAGGTCGACGCCGGCCAGCGCGTCCAGGTCCACCGCGACCACCTGGGCCTGGCGGTGGTCGAGCTCGCCGTAGAACTCGAGGCCCAGGTCCTCGACGACGACGCCGACGTCGTGCGCGCCGTCGAAAGCCAGCGTCGGGGCCACCTTCGGGCGGGTCTGGATGATCATCGGCACGCTCTCGGGGAACAGCTCTTCGAAGGCGTCCCCAGCCAGCAGGCCGAGCAGCGAGGTGCTGATCGGCACGCCGATGTCCGCGTTGTCGTCGACGGTGTAGCAGAGCAGGCCGGCCCGCCAGAGGCTGTAGAGGGCCTGGTTGCCGAAGTCGTCCGACAGCAGGATCCCGGCGTGGTAGCCAGCGTCCACGCCCGCCGGCGCGCTGCCGATCGGGGGCGCCGCGTTGGGGGTGGCCAGGCTGCCGCCCGGGTCGAAGTCGGCCACGCAGTCGGCGGCGGCCACGGCGTCCATGTAGCCGTCCAGCGTCAGCCGGACCCCGCTGGTCTGGATGTCCACCGCGCTGGGGTACAGCTCCAGGTTGGCCTGGGCGCCGCCCAGGTCCAGGGTCTGCTGGATCACCACCTGCGAGAAGGCGTCCTCGATGAGCGCCTCGATCTCGGGGGCGAAGTCGCCCACGGCGCTGGCGAGCTGGTCCTCGACCAGGGGCAGGATCAGGTCGAAGATCGACAGGCCGAAGAAGCCGAGCACGTCCTCGACCGTGCCGATCCAGCAGTCGTCGAGGTGGATGTCCTCGGCCGACAGCGAGTAGCTCAGGTCGATGGTCCCCACCTGGGCGTCCAGCGTGGGCACCCCGTCCACCTCGACCACCTGCAGGGCCAGCGAGGTGCTGATGCTGGCGTCGAAGGGGTCGACGTAGCCGTCGCAGGTCGTCTCGATGCACTCCACCGACAGCAGCAGCGCCAGCGGCGCCGCCGCGGAGTTGACCGAGATGCTCAGGTCGGCGTCGAGCTGCAGGTAGCCGGTCTGCGGCACCAGGCTCACGTCGACGATGCTGATGTCGACGACGCCGCCGGAGAGGTTGTACTCGTAGCCGCCCAGCCAGCACTGGTCGAGCAGGCCGCCGTAGGAGTCGCCGACCTCGGGGATCTCCAGGCCGGTGGGCACCAGGCCGGGCAGCAGCGCGCCCATCGCGTCGAAGCCCTGCGGCGTGATGTCGGCGTGCGCGGCGCCGCTGATGACCGCGCCGGGGGCGTGCAGGTCCTCCGCGGCGGCGGGGAGCGAGGCGAGCAGCAGCGCGGCGGGGACGAGGAGGGGACGGCGCACGGGTGCCTCTCTGGGCGAGGGGGGAGACGCCACGAGGTGGGGCGGGCGAGCGGGCAGGGCCGCATGGTACCCGCGCGCGGAGCGGGATGCTACGAGCACCCGAGGGGATCGGCTCCCGCCCGCAGCGCGGCGACCGACACGAAGCGCGCGCCAGCGGCCGCGGCCATGGCGCCGTCGCAGTCGTCCCGGTCCCCCACGTGCAACAGGCGGGTCGCGGGGACACCCACCTGGGCGGCGGCGGCGAAGAGCGCGTCGGGCAGCGGCTTCAGCGCCCCCAGCGCGCGGCAGGACACCACGGCGCTCCAGCCGTGCAGCCGCATGGCGCGCAGCTTGTCGACCGCGGGATGATCGCTGACGACGACCCGGGGCAGGCCCAGGCGGTCGGCGCGATCGAGCAGCGCGCGCACCTCGACGGGCGGGGTGGCGTCCGCGAAGGCCGCGGCCCAGGCGCCGTCGATCTGCGTGGCCAGCACCTGCGCCACCCGGGCGGGCGGCTGGTGGCAGCGGCGGGCCAGGCGGCGCACCAGCTCGGCGTCGAGGTCGGGCAGCCGCTGGCCGCGGAGCGCCTCCACCTCGGGGCCGAACGCGGCCAGCACCAGCGGATCCCGCAGGATCGCCCGCCACAGCCGCAGGCGTCGCCGGCGCACCTCGGCCAGGGTGCCGTCGAGGTCGAAGCTGATGGCGGCGGGCAGCAGGTCAGGCTCCGTGCGCCGGGAGGGCGAGGACCCGTTGACAGGCGCGCGCGGGCTTCATAAGAGGCGGGAGCCCCCGGTCGCCAAGACCCGGAGGTCTTCGGTTGAGGATCGGATCAGGCCAGGTAGCTCAGTTGGTAGAGCAGGGGACTGAAAATCCCCGTGTCGGCGGTTCAACTCCGTCCCTGGCCACCATCCTCCCGCTCCTCCTGGTGCTCGTGGGCTGCGGCGCGGACCCCTGTGAGCGCCTCTGCGACCGCATGGGCAACCGCCTGGAGACCTGCCTGGAGGGCTGGCCGGCGACCTGGGAGGATCTCGACGCCACCTCGAAGGTCGACTTCCAGCAGACCTGCCGCCAGGACTGGGACCAGGTGCGCGCCGACCTCGAGCCGCGGCAGCTCGACGACGCGCTGGAGCAGTGCGACCTGGCCCTCGACCAGCTCGCGGCGATGCGCCAGGACGGGACGGTCTGCGACCAGCTCCGTGCGCTCTACGTCGACTGAGGCCCCGGCGGCCCCCGCCCCGGGGGCTACTCGTAGACCACGTCCTTGACGGCGATGCCGAGCCGCCCGATGCGGTAGTTCAGGTTGCTGCGGGAGATCCCCAACCGACGCGCCGCGCGGGCCTGCACACCCTGCTCCGCCCGCAGGGCCTCCACGATCATCGCGCGCTCGGCCTCCAGCAGCGCCTCGGGCAGGGGCATGCCCTCGCCGGGGGCGACCTCGCCCGGCGCCTCGTCGCGCTCGACGGGGGGAAGCTGGACCCGGTCGATCTCCTCGCCACGGGACAGCAGCACGGCGCGCTCCAGGGCATGCTCGAGCTCGCGCACGTTGCCGGGCCAGGGGTGGGCCACGAGCTGCCGCAGGGTCTCCGAGGAGAGGCGGCGGGCCGGCCTGCCGTAGCGCTCGGCGAACTGGCGGACGAAGTGCTGCGCCAGCAGGGGGATGTCGTCGCGCCGCTCGGCCAGGGAGGGCACCGCGATGTGGAAGACGTTGAGCCGGTAGAACAGGTCCTGGCGGAAGCGCCCGGCCTTGACCTCGGCCCGCAGGTCCCGGTTGGTGGCGGCCACGACCCGGACGTCGACGCGCCGGGTGGAGGTCCCGCCCAGGCGCTGGATCTCGCCGCTCTCGAGCACCCGCAGCAGCTTGACCTGGGTCGACAGCGGGATCTCGCCGATCTCGTCGAGCAGGATGGTGCCGCCCTCGGCCTGCTCGAAGCGGCCGGGGTGCTGCCGCACGGCGCCGGTGAAGGCGCCCTTCTCGTGCCCGAACAGCTCGCTCTCCAGCAGGCCCTCGGGCAGGGCCCCGCAGTTGACCCGGACGTAGGCGGCCTGGCGACGGTGGCTGCGGCGGTGGATCGCGTGGGCCAGCAGCTCCTTGCCGGTGCCGGTCGGGCCGGTCAGCAGGACCAGGGCGTCGGACTCGGCGACCGCGGCGATCTGCTCGTAGACCTCGCGGATGGCGGGGCTCACCCCCACCAGGTGCTCGAAGCCGTAGCGCTGGTCCAGCTCGGCGCGCAGCATCACCACCTCGGCGCGCAGGGCCTTCTCCCGCAGGGCCTTGGTGAGGATGACCAGCAGCTCGTCCTTGCTGACGGGCTTGATGATGTAGTCGTCGGCGCCGGCCTTCAAGGCGGCCACCGCGTCGGGGACCGAGCCGTGGCCGGTCATCACGACCACCCGGGTCTCGGGCCAGCGCGCCCGCATCCGCCCCAGCAGCTCCATGCCGGTCATGTTGGGCATCATCACGTCGGTCAGGACGATGTCGTAGGGCTCCTCCCGCAGCGCCTGCAGCGCCTGCTCGCCGTCGGTGGCGACCGCGACCTCCCAGCCGGCCTTGCGCAGGTTGATCTGCAGCGAGTGGCGCACCGCGCGATCGTCGTCCACCACCAGGATCCGCCCGGTCTCGAGGGGGACAGGGGAGGGGACCGGCGCGTCGCTCATCGAAGCTGCAGCTCCCAGGGCAGCAGCGCCCAGGCCTGCACGGCGCGGCGCGGCAGGGGTCCGAAGTCGCGGTCGCCGTAGGTCACCAGCTCGACCAGGCTGTCCTCGCGCAGGCCTGCCTCGCGGCGGGCCCGGTCGATCGCGGCGTCCAGGCCGCCCAGCTCGTCCACCAGCCCGCGGTCGCGGGCGTCGGCCCCGGTCCAGACCCGCCCCCGCGCCACCTCCTCCACCTGCTCGGCGCTCAGCCCGCGGCCCTCGGCCACGCGGTCCTTGAACTGCTCGTAGGTGGCCCCGACCAGGCGGTCCATCGTCTCCAGCTCGGCCTCGTCCAGCGGGCGGGAGGGGCTGTACATGGCGGCGTTGCGCCCGCGCGTGAGCAGCTCGGTCTCCACGCCGACCTTGTCGTACAGGCCCCCCAGGCTGAACTTCCCGCTGAACACGCCGATGCTGCCGGTGATGGTGGCCGGCTCGGCGTAGATCGCGTCGGCGCCCGCCGAGACGTAGTAGCCGCCGCTGGCCGCGACGCCGCCCATGCTCACCACCAGCGGCTTGCCGCTCTCCTTCAGGCGCTGGGTGGCGCGCCAGATCTCGTCGCTGGCGAAGGCGCTGCCGCCGGGGCTGTCGACCCGCAGGACCACGGCCTGCACGGCGTCGTCGCGCCGGGCCTGCTCGAGCTGCCGCACGATGGTCTCGCTGCCCGCGGTGCGCGCGGAGAGCAGGCCGCCCTGGCTGCTGGGGCCCGAGACGATGACGCCGTCGACGTAGATGACGGCGATCTCGCGGGCGGCCGGCCAGCCGGTGACCTCGTCGTCCAGCCGGTAGTCCGGGTCCAGCTCGAAGCCCCGCCGGAAGCTCTCCTCCAGGCGCTCCTCGAGCTGGTCGGGGTAGAGCACGCCGTCGACCAGCCCGCGGGCCTCGGCGTCCTCGGCGGTGAACGGGCCGCCGTCGATCAGGCGGTGGACCTGCTCGGGAGTGCGCGCGCGCCCCTCGGCCACGCCGCGGGCCAGGTCGGCGCTCAGCGCGTCCAGCAGCGCGTCGAGCTGGGCGCGGGAGGCGTCGCTGGGGCCGTGGCGGGTCCACTGCTCGGGCGCGCTCTTGTACTCCGAGCGCTTGACGTACTGGGGCTCGACCCCGATCAGGTCCAGGGTGCCCCGCAGGTAGGTCAGCTCCATGGACAGGCCGACCAGGTCGAGCTGGGCCGCGGGGTGGAGGTAGACGCGGTCGGCGGCCACGGCCAGCAGGTAGGAGGCGTTGCCCGCGTCGCGGTCCAGGTAGGCCACCGTGACCTTGCCGCGCGCCCGCGCCTGGGCGACCAGGTCGCGCAGCTCCTGCACGTGCGCCCACGAGGGGGCCGGCTGGTCGACGTGCAGGACGAAGCCCTTGACGCCGGGGTCGTCGATGGCCTCCTGCACGCGGCGGACCAGGTGCAGCCAGGTCTCCTTGGGCTCGGCCAGCAGGCCCGTGGGGCGCTGGTAGGGGAAGCTGTCGTCGAGGACGAACTCGGGCACCTTGTGGCCGTACTCGAACAGGCTGCGATCGCCGTCCCCGGTGATCAGGTAGCCCAGGCCCGTGGGCCCCTGGTCCTCGACCAGCTCGCCCAGGCCATGCATTCCCACCCCCATGCGGCCCCAGAAGATCTCGACGCCCGCGCCGATGCGGCCGTCCTGGTCGCCATAGGCGCGGATCACCAGGCCGTCGGTGGGCTCCACGCGCGCGGTGGCGCTGAAGCGGCCGGAGACGTCGGGCGCCAGGTCGGGCTGCTCGTAGTCCACCCCCAGCAGCAGCCGGCCCTCGAAGGGGCGCCAGGCCAGGCCGCCCCCGAAGGCCTGGTGCACGCCGAGGTCCTCCGCCGGGTTGTTGAGGTTGCGCGCGGCGAGCGACACCCCCAGCCACTGCGCGGGGCGCCAGCCCACCCCGACGTCCCAGGTGACGAAGTTGTTCTCGGGGCCCTCGGGCACCTGCCAGCCCAGGCCCACGCCCACGGCGACGCGCCGGCCCAGGCGGATGCCGGCGCCGTTGGACAGGGACAGCCAGCCCTGGTCGTCCGGGCCGTTGCGGTAGAGCACGCCCACGCCCAGCGGGCCGCCCTGCAGCGCGCCCGACAGGGTGGCCGGGCCCCCCGAGATCTCCTGGCTCCAGCCCAGCCAGGCGCTGGGGTCGGGGTCGAAGGCCAGGCTGGCGGGGCTCTTCCAGAGGGTCGCCGCGCCATCCTCGCCCGCGACGGAGAAGGCGGGCAGGACCGGCCTCTCGGGCGAAGCCTCCGCGGCGCTGGCAGTGGCGCTCCCGAGCGCGCCGAGCAACGAGACGAAGGCGAGGGGAGACATGGGCCTCACGAGCGCGCGCGCGCCCACCTGGAGGGGGCGGGGATGATATCCTCGCGCAAGGTCGTTCGTGCTCTGGCCGACCTCTGCCCTGCCTGTCTTCCCCCCCTCCCGATCCCCTTCGCCATGCGCACGACGGCCCTCGCACTCCTCGTCGCCTGCCTCCTGGGCGGTCCGGCCCTCGCGGTCGAGCCCTCCGCCTCGCCCGCGCCGGGGCCCACCGCGGGCATGGCGCTCGACCCGGTGCTCGCGCCGCTCCTGGAGGATCGCCTCTTCGGGTCGGCCTCGATCGGGCTGCAGGTGGTGGAGGTGGACAGCGGCGAGGAGGTCTTCGCCTGGAAGGCCGACGAGGCGCTGGTCCCGGCTTCGGTGACCAAGACGCTCACCGCGGCCATCGCGCTGCGGCAGCTCGGCAGCGGCTGGGACTTCGACACGGACCTGCTGGCCAAGGGCGAGGTCACGGCGGACGGCGTGCTCCAGGGGGACCTCTACGTGCGGGGGGGAGGGGACCCCACCCTGGTGGTCGAGCAGGTCTGGAAGCTGGTGCGGGACCTGCAGTCGGCGGGGGTGGTCGAGGTCGACGGCAACATCGTCTTCGACGACACGGCCTTCTCGGACCCCGGCGCCGTGCCCGGCTGGGAGAAGGAGGTCGACGAGGCCAACGGGCCCGCCTATGCCGCCCCGCTGGGGGCGCTGTCGGTCAACTACAACACCACCTGCCTGCTGGTCGCCCCCGGCTCGGAGGCCGGCACCCCGGCGCGGGTCGACGTCGAGACGCCCTCGGCGGTGATCGAGGTCATCAACCAGGTCACGACGGGCTCGACGCGCTCCAAGGCCTGGCTGAAGGTCGAGCGGGAGGTGGACCCCGCCGGCGCCAAGGTCACGTTCACGCTGTCCGGCAACAGCCCGCTGGGCTCGGAGACGACCCGGGTGTACCGCTCGGTGGCGGACCCGACCGCCCACTTCATGGGGGTCTTCGAGCACCTGCTGAAGGAGCGCGGCCTGAAGTGGAAGGGGCGGCTGGTGAAGGGGAGCACGCCCGCGGACGCCCGCCTGCTGGTCCGGCACAGCTCCGACCCGTTGGCGACGGTGCTGGCCCAGATGAACAAGCGCTCCAGCAACATCATGGCCGAGCACGTCCTGAAGGTGGTCGGAGGCGCCGCCGCGGGGGGGCCGGGCTCGACGCCCGCCGGCGTCGCCGCGATGCAGGCCTACCTCGACGAGCTGGGCATCCCCCGCGGGGAGTACGCCCTGGTCAACGGCTCCGGCCTGTCGCGGGACATCCGGCTGCGCCCCAGCCACATCACGGCGGTGCTCACCGACCTGTACCACGACCAGCGGGTGGGGCCGGAGTTCCTGGCCAGCCTGTCGGTCGCCGGGGTGGATGGCACCCTGCGCCGCCGCCTGGGAGGCGGCGAGGCAGGCATGGTGCGCGGCAAGACCGGCTCCCTCAACGGCGTCTACTGCCTGGCAGGCTACGTCCACGGCGGCGACGGCAAGGTCTACGCCTTCGCCTTCCTGGTCAACGGCTTCCGGGGATCGACCCGCCCCGTGCGGGACCTCCAGGATCGCTTTGCGGAAGCCTTGCTGGCGCTGGGCCCCGCGCCGGTCCATGGTTCGGAATGAGGAGACCGCCGGTGTCCCAAGCCAGGTGCAACGCAGCGACCACGACCCGCTTCGGTGGCGACGGACCGGGGGTTCGGCTCCGGCGCCGGGCGTCCCCGTGCGTTGCAGGCCCACAGGCCGCGGTGTATTGGCGAGGCACGATGGCGGGGTCGGCCCTCCCAACCCCCCCGTTCGCCGTGCCCCCCGCTCGCCGAGCCGGCAGCAACGATGCGCAGGAGTAGCCCGTGATGACGTGGCAGAAGTCGATGATGCCGATGGCGGCGCTGGCCTTCCTGACGGTCACGCCTCGGGCCTTCGCCCAGGACGATGGGGGCGAGGCCTCGGCCAGCAGTGGCGCGCGGACGTTGGAGCAGCCCTCGGGCGGTGAGCAGGACCAGCAGGGGCAGTTCAACCGCGAGCTGCTCAGCGTCGAGGAGCAGGTCAACACGCTCAAGGAGCGGGTCTTCCGCTCCAAGGCCACGCTCCAGCTCCTGGCCGAGATCGTGGCCCAGGGGACCGGCACGGGCTCGCGCGCCAGCATCAGCCACGTCAACGAGCTGGGACGCAGCTACAAGATCGAGTCCCTGTCCTACTACCTGGACGGCCAGTCGCGGTATGCCCGCACGGCGGCCGAGGGCGGGCTGGACGGCGTCGACGAGGTCAAGATCTTCGACGGCCCGATCCAGGCCGGCACCCACACGCTGAGCGTGACGATGCAGCTCCAGGGCAGCAGCGGGGTGTTCAGCTACGTCGACCAGATCGGGTTCAACGTGCAGTCGAGCGCCACCTTCGAGGTCAAGGACGGGGACACCTGCGCCATCCGCGTCGAGGCGGACGAGCACGGTGGCCTGTCCCGCTCCTTCACGGAGCGCCCGGACATCGCCTTTGACATCCGCTGCACCCGGTCCATGGACGACGCGGGTGCGCGGTAGGAATTCCCAAGCCGCACCGCGACCGGTTGGGGTCGCGGTGCGTGGAGCCCCCATGCGGCTTTGGTCCCGCCTCGGCGTCCTCGCGTTGGTGCTCGGGGCGTCCTTGCCCGCCCGCGGCGCGGGCGTGCTCCAGTCGCGCCTGACCGACATCGACGCGCGCGTCGATCGCCTGGAGCAGCAGGTGCAGGACCTGTCGCTCGACTACGGCCAGCGGCGTGGCCTGATCGGCGCGGTCGAGGCGCGGGTCCGCTTCGAGGAGGCCGTCTACCAGTTCCTGATCGGCCAGTACGAGCCCGCGGCCCTGTCCTTCTTCACGCTGGTGGACGCGCAGGCCCTCTCGGCCCAGCCGCTTCACCAGGACAGCGAGTGGTACCTGGCCGAGTGCCTCTTCGAGCTCGGCAACCTGGCCACCGCGGCCGACGCCTACGAGCGCGTGGTGCTGGAGGGCCCGAACCACCCGTTCTTCGCCGACGCGGTCCGGCGCCTGCTGGAGGTCTACGGCCTGCTCCGGGACAACGAGCGGTTCTACGACGTGTACCAGCGCTACATCGTCACGGGCAAGGTCCAGGCCACCGACTTCGTGAAGTACACGGTCGCCAAGAGCCTGTGGCGCCAGGGCGAGGTGGCGCGCGCGCGGGCCATGTTCAGCGAGGTCGCGGCCGAGTCGACCTCCTACATCCGCGCACGGTACTTCCTGGGCGCCGTGCTGGCCGGCCAGGGGCAGTATCCCGAGGCCATCGCCGAGTTCCGGCGGGTGGTCGAGGCCACCCCGCAGGGCGACCCCAGCGACGCCGAGGTCACGGAGCTCGCCTGGTTGGCGATCGGCCGGCTCAGCTACGAGTCGGGTGACTACGTCACGGCGGCCGACGCCTACCAGAAGGTGCCCCGGGACTCGAAGTACTACGCCGATCAGCTCTACGAGCAGGTCTGGACCTACGTCAAGCAGGAGCGCTGGAACGAGGCGCTCGACTACCTGGACATCTTCCTGCTGGGCTACCCCACCCACCGCGAGGCGGTGAACCTCGAGCTGACCCGGGCCCACGTCCTGATGAAGGAGGGTCGGCGCGACGAGGCGCTGACCTCCTACGAGTCGGTGGTCGAGGACTACACCCCGGTGCAGGAGCAGCTCGGGCGGCTGAAGTACAACCGGCAGGACCCGGCCCGGTACTTCCGGATGCTGGCGGACCCCGACGCGGCCCAGGAGCTCGAGGGCCAGCCGCTGCCGGACTTCGCCGTGGAGATCCTGACCGACGACGAGCTGATGGGGCGCGCGGTCGACGTGTACCGCTCCATGGACAACCAGCAGGTCGACCTGGAGCTGTCCGAGGCGCTGGTGGAGCAGGTCTCGGAGGTGCTGCGCCGGGCGGACCGCAACATCGGCACCTTTGCGCGCGGCCGGGCGGCGGTGCGGGGGGTGCGGGACGACGCGCTCACCATGCAGGCCGCGCTGGTGGGCTACGAGATCGACTACCTGTTGTCGCGGGGAAGCAGCCTGGACCGCGCCGCGCTGGAGGACCTGTCCAGCCGCCTGTCGGTGATCCAGGGGCGGTCTGACGAGGTCGAGGCCGAGGCCTCCGGGGACACCGGGCGGCTGCAGGCCCTCGACGCGCAGGTGCAGGCCGTGCAGACCGTGGCGGGCAGGGTGCTGGCCCAGGCGCAGGACCAGGCCGACCAGGCGCGCGCGCTCCAGGCCCTGCTGGCGGAGAATCCCGGCGGCCTGTCGGCCACCGCGCTGTCCGACGCGCGCCGAGAGCTGGACACGCTGCTGCAGGAGCTGCAGCGCGCCCAGCTCGGGCTCGAGAAGGTCACCTCGGACGGCACGCGCAGCTCCCTGGTGGCGATGATGAGCAGCAGCGAGAGCGACCCGGCCTCGCGGACCCGGAACCTGCTGGCCCGGGACTACGCGGCGCTCCGGGCCGAGGTGGGGCGCCTGCGCGCCGGCGCGACCGGCTCGGACGCCGGTCAGCTCTTCTCGCGGCTCGACGACCTGTGGGCCCGCACCAGCACCCTGGACGGCCAGGCCGCCCGGATCCTGGGGCAGCTCGACGCCGCCGAGCAGAGCGAGATCGCGGTGCTGCGGCGTCGGTTGGCGGAAGAGAGCGACCGGGTGGCGACCTCGCGCGCGGACCTCGCGGGGGTGCAGAGCGGGGCGGGGGAGATCGCCACCGAGATCGCCCAGGTCAGCTTCGGGCGCCTCGAAGACGAGATCGGTGGGACCATCGAAGAGGCCGACGTCGGAATCATCGACGTGTACTGGCTGGAGAAGACCGAGGTCAGCGACGAGATCGAGCGCCTGGGCAAGGAGAGCGCGACCACCATGCAGGCCCTCGACGACCGGTTCCGGATCGTGCGCCAGAAGATGGACG
Organism: Myxococcota bacterium; assembly: GCA_023150805.1. Taxonomy (GTDB): domain Bacteria; phylum Myxococcota_A; class UBA796; order UBA796; family UBA2385; genus UBA2385. Next base: position 13,565 of record JAKLKF010000104.1, read on the forward strand.
CGCAGACGGAAGCCAGCGCCGGAGGGGAGAAGTGATGTCCAGCTGCAACCGCCCCTTGCGCTTGCTCGCGCTGCTGGCGCTCGCCACGGCGACGCCGGTCGCGACGGCCGACGACGCCGCGCCCTCCGCCCCCGCCGCGTCCACGCCGCCCGCTGCCGCCTCCGCGGTGGACGCCGAGGAGTACGCGCGCTTCCGCGAGACCCTGTCTCGGTACGAAGAGCGCATGGCGCAGTTCGACGGCGACGCCCGCGACTACCTCCAAGCGGTGGAGGCGGACGCCCGCAGCGTGGCGACGGCCGAGTACGGCGAGCAGATCTCCCAGCTCGACGACTCGCAGGACGAGCTGCGCGCCTCGGCGATCCAGCGGTTCGAGGCCTTCCTGCGGAAGTACCCGACGGGGGAGAACTCGGCCCACGCCATGTTCCGGCTGGGCGACCTCTACTACGAGAAGACCGAGGCGGACTTCCTGGTCGCCGAGCGCGAGTTCGGGCGGCTGATGGAGGGCTTCGACTTCGACAACGCGACCGTGATCCCGGAGTCGCCGGTCAAGGACTACTCGCGCTCGATGGGCCTGTACCGGCGCATCATCGACGAGCACCCCGAGTACCGCTTCATCGACGGCGCCTACTACATGCTGGGCTTCTGCCTGGCGCGCGACGGCTCGGCGCAGTTCGACGAGGAGGAGAGCCGGGAGGTCTTCCAGGCCCTGGTCGACCGCTACCCCGACTCGCAGTTCGCGGTGGCGGCCCACCTGCGGCTGGGCGAGTACTACTTCGACTACAACCAGACCGAGCAGGCGATCCCGCACTACCAGGAGGTCATCCGCCTGGCGGGTCCCGAGGGCGACCTCTACGACGAGGGCCTCTACAAGCTCGCCTGGTCCTACTACAAGCTCTCGGACTACGACCGGGCGCTGGAGCTGTTCACCCAGCTCCTCGACTGGTCGAAGGCCAGCTTCGCGAAGCGCGGCTTCGAGTCCGCGACCGCCCCGGAGGCGGTCGAGTACACGGCGATCTCCTTCAGCGACATCAGCGACAAGACGGGCGTGACCCCGCTGGACGCCGCCAAGGCCTTCTACGGCCGGGTGGGCACCCGCGAGTTCGAGAAGGACGTCTACGTCCGCCTGGCCAGCGTGCTGACCGACCAGGCCCGCTTCGAGGACTCGATCCAGGTCTACCAGTTCCTGCAGCAGCGCTGGCCCGAGGACCCCGAGAACCCGACCCACCAGTGGCGCATCGCGCAGATCGCCTACGTGATGGACGAGCCCGACCGGGCCCAGCAGGCCATCGCCGAGCTGACCGAGCGCTACAACGACGAGTCGGCGTGGTGGACGGCCAACCGCAACGACCCCGACGCCCAGACGGTGGCGCGGTCCTACATCGAGAAGTCGTTGGCGGCGGTGGCGACCGGCTACCACAACCAGGGCCTGGAGACCGGAGACAAGGAGGCCTTCGCGCGCGCGGCCGAGCTGTACGGCCAGTACCTCCGGAAGTTCCCGTTCGCGGCCGACTACTACGAGATCCAGTGGTACCGCGCCGACACGCTGATGCAGACGGAGCAGTACGACGCCGCGGAGACCGAGTTCATCCAGCTGCTCAAGGCGACGGACCACCCCTACCGGGACGGCTCGCTCTGGAACCTGATGCAGGTGCGCAAGGGCCGCCTGGAGCGCCGGTACCCGTCCTTCGACGCCCGCCCGGCCGACGCGGTGGAGGACCGCCGCGTCACCCTGCAGAACGGCAACGAGCGGGTGATCTGGAAGCTGTCCGAGGACCACCTCGCCTTCATCGAGGCGGCGAACGCGCTGCTCGACGCGAACGTGACCGAGCCGGACTACCGCGAGGCGCTCGACAACAACCGGGTGCCGCTCAAGTACATCATCGCCCAGATCTACTACCACCACGGCATGTTCGACGAGGCGCGCCCCCGGCTGCAGGACCTCATCGACCAGCACCCCGAGTGGGACGAGGCGGCCTTCTCCGCCAGCATGATGATCAACAGCTACCAGGACGAGGGCAACCTGCAGAAGGTGCAGATGCTCGCGGTCGAGTACGCCGGTCGTCCCCTGGGCGGCGGCGTGAAGAAGCGCGACGAGTTCGCCAACCTCGCCGAGCAGGCCAGCTTCAAGCTCGCCGAGCAGCTCATCGGGTCGGACCGGATCGCGGCGGCGCGCGCCTTCGAGCAGTTCATGAAGGACTACCCGAAGTCCAAGTACGTCACCGACGCCCACTACAACGCGGCCAACTCCTACGAGGTGGCGGGGCGGGTCGACGACGCGAACCGGCTCTTCAAGCAGTACATCGACAACATCGAGGCCGGCCGGTACAAGCAGGACGACCGCAGCCGGGCGCTCTACTTCCGCATCGCCAGCAACTACGCCGAGGTGCTGGACCTCGAGAACGCCATCCGGTACTACGAGGCGCTGTACCAGCGCTTCCCGGACTACCAGGACAGCGCCGCAGCGGTCTACAACGCGGCCTTCCTGCGGATCGGCCTGGCCGACCACCGGGGCGCGGCCGAGAACTTCGAGCGGTACAGCCGCCTCTCGCCCACGCCAGCGGACGCCGAGCAGGTGCTGTTCGCGGCCGGCGACCAGTGGGAGCGGGTGGACAAGGCCCAGGCCATCGAGTTCTACCGGCGGTACATCGCTCGCTACCCCGACGCCAGCCCCGACCGCGTCATGGAGGCGCGCTACCGGATCGCCGAGCTGACGGCCGAGACCCAGGGCGAGCGGCAGGTCGACCGCGCCTGGGAGGAGCTGGGGGAGAACTTCGCGCGCCTCGCACCCAGCGGCAAGGTGGGCCCCCGCGGGCGGCACTACGCGGCCCAGGCCGAGGTGCGCAAGCTCCAGGAGCGCTACGAGGCCTTCGAGCAGATCGAGTTCAGCAAGAACGAGGAGAAGAACGTCAAGCTGCTGCTCGAGACGAAGGTGGCCGAGCTGGCCGCCATCGAGGAGCACGCCACCCGGCTGGTGAACACCTACGCCGACTTCGACGGTTCGGCGGCCGCGCTCTACTTCGTGGGGCGCGCCTACCTGCGGTACTCCGACATGCTCTACGAGGCGCCGCCTCCGCGTGGGCTGGACCAGGAAGGCCTGGACATCTACAACGAGGAGATCGACAAGCGGCGGATCCCGGTCGAGGACAAGGGGCGCGCCCGCCTCGAGGCCAACCTGCAGAAGGCGCGGGACGCCAAGCAGTGGAACGAGTGGGTGACGCGGACCGTGGACCTCCTCGCCGATCGCTTCCCCAGCGACTTCGCCAAGGAGAAGCAGGAGCTGCGCGGGACCTCCGACAGCGCCTTCGTGCCCCGCGGCGCGCCGATGGGCTTCCGTCCGAAGGCGCGGCCCGAGGCCCAGGCCCCGGCGGGCGAGGGGGGTGAGCAGTGACCCTGCGTTTGTCGATCGTGCTGGCCGCGGCCCTGTCCCTGGCCGCCTGCAAGAAGAAGCCGCCCGAGGCCGCGGGCGCCACTCCCGAGGCCCCCACCGACGCGGCGAGCGCGAGCGGGGCCGAAGCGGCGCCGGCTTCTCCGATGCTGCCCTCCGAGGCTCCCGAGGAGCGCCTGCAGCGGGTGATGGCCGCCTCGGTGGAGACGCTGAAGCTCGGCGACCCGACCCGGGCCCCCCAGGTGATCGAGGATCTCAAGGCCCTGACCTCCATGGCGCCGGACGCCGCCGAGATCCCCTACAACATCGGCATCGCCTACGAGCTGTTGGGCGACGACACCAACGCGCGCAAGGCCTACCTGCGCGCCACCGACGTCGACCCGTCCCTGGGGGCAGCCTGGCTGAACCTCGGCGCGATGGCGGAGGAGCGCGGCGAGTACGACCGGGCGCTGCAGAGCTACGAGGCGGGCCTGCGCCACGACCCCGAGAACGGCGACCTGGTCGTGGGCGTCATCGGCGCCCTGCGCCGCCAGGGTCGGTACGCCCAGGCGGTGACCGAGGCGAAGCGGGCGCTCGGCCAGAACGCCAACAACGTCAACATCTACAACAACCTGGGCCTGGTGTACCTGGCGCAGGGGCAGACCGAGCTGGCCTCCTTCGTCTACCAGAAGGCCCTGAACTCGGTGGAAGGCGCCTCGAACAACGCCTACCTGCACGCCAACCTCGGCAAGGTCTACCTGGCCCGGGACGAGGACTACCTGGCCCAGCAGGAGCTGGAGCAGGCGCTGCGGCTGGATCCGCGCATGGTCCCGGCCATGGTGGACCTCGCCCAGCTCCACATGGACGATCGGAACTGGTCGGACGCGGCGACGCTCCTGGAGCGCGCGCGCACCGAGTCGCCCTCGGACGCGGCCATCCTGATCAACCTCGGCATCTGCTACCGGGGGCTGGGGCGCCTGGAGGAGGCCCAGGCCCTGTACCAGCAGGCGCTGGAGCTCGACCCCAGGAACGCCGACCCCTACCTGAACATGGCGGTGCTCCAGGGCGACTACATGCGCGCCTACGACGCCGCGCTGGCCTCGATCGACCGGTACGTGGCCGCCGGCGGGCAGAACCGCGCGCTCGCCGACACCTGGCGCGCCGAGCTGACCGACGCGAAGGGCAAGTACGAGAAGGAGCTGGAGCGCAAGCGCAAGCGCGAGGAGCGCGAGGCGAAGCGCAAGGCCGAGGAGGCGGGCGCCGCCGAGTACCAGCGCATCCTGGCGGAGCGCCAGGCCAAGGCCGACGCGATGCGGGGCCAGGCCTGCCCGGCCGAGGGCTGCGCCGACCTGCTGGCCTGCAACCGGCAGTCGATCTGCGTCGACGAGGGTTCGCCGGGGACCATCCCGGTCGGCGGCGCCTGCCAGGCCGAGACCGACTGCGCCAGTGGCCTGATCTGCGGCCCCGAGAAGACCTGCGTGGCGCCGGATCCCGCTGCGGCCCCGACCCCCGCCCCCGAAGCGGTGCCCGCACCGGCGCCGGCGGCGCCCACCGAGGCTCCTCCGATCCCCACCCCCGCGTCCCCCGACCCCTGGGGAGGTGCGCAGTGATGCCCGTCTTCCTCGCCCTGGCGGCGACCCTGCTCTCCAGCCCCGCGCAGGCCCAGGCGCGCCGCATCGTCATCGAAGAGGAGGTCATCACCGGCAAGATCCGCAAGCCGGAGGTGACCCTGTTCGTGGCGCGCCAGAACCTCGACACGGACTACCAGCTCGAGCTGCGCAAGAGCTTCGTCCCCCGGGTCGTGAAGTCGGTCGAGAAGAAGCCCTTCTGACCGCGGGAAACGCGCGAACATCTTGTTTGCGCGTGCCTGACAGCGACTTCACAACCCCACCCTGCAACGGTTGTCCCACTTGTGTAGAGTCCGGCCGTCACGGCTGGACGACGTGGCGGCGGAGTCATCACCGCCGCGAACAGCCCACCGGCTCGGCAAACCCAAACCACTCGATTCCCACGAGCACCCCCGGAGGTTCCATGTCCTTCCTCGTGAACGCGATGCACAAGGGCGGCATCTTCATGTGGCCCATCCTGGTCGCCGCCATCTTCGCCCTGGCGATCAGCTTCGAGCGCCTCTACTACATCATCTTCCGCGCCAACATCAACGGCACCGCCTTCATGGCCCAGGTGCAGAAGCTGATCATGGCGAACAACATCGACCGGGCGATCAAGCTCTGCAACGCCGAGCCGAACGCCGCCCTGCCCCGCGTGCTGAAGGCCGGCCTGACCCGCGCCAACCGCTCCGAGCAGGAGATCCAGAACGCGGTGGACGAGTCCATCCTCGAGGTCTTCCCCGGCCTGAACAAGCGGACCGCCTTCCTGCCCATGCTGGCCAACGTCGCCACCCTGACCGGCCTCCTCGGCACCATCCAGGGCCTGATCCTGGCCTTCGAAGCCGTGGCGCACGCCTCGGCCGAGACCAAGCAGACCATGCTGGCCGCCGGTATCTCGACCGCCATGTTCACCACCGCCGCCGGCCTGGTGGTCGCCATCCCGACGCTGGTCCTGCACTCGATCGTGCAGAGCCGCACCGTGAAGATCCAGGACGAGATCGACCAGTTCGCGCTCAAGACCGTGAACCTGCTGTCCGCTCGCCGCCGCGGCACCCTGAAGGAAGAGGGCACCGGCGCCGCCGCCGAGGGCTGATCCCCGCGCGGCCGGTCACCCCGGGGTCCACAGGCTCCGGGGTGATCTGTTCCCGGCCCCCTCCATCCTCCTCCTCTTGGAGCGCACATGGCCCGCAAGAAGCACACGGAGCAGCCGGAGGACCTGAACCTGGTCCCCGTCATGAACCTCGTGACCATCCTCATCCCCTTCCTGCTGATGGCGGCCGAGTTCGTGAGCCTGGCGGTCATCGACAGCACCCTGCCGGCCATCGGTCCTCCCCAGCCGGTGGAGGAGCAGCCGGACAAGCCGCCGCTGAACCTGAGCCTGGCCATCACGGCGGATGGTGTGACGGTGCTGGGCGCGGACGCCGTGCTCAACCCGGGCGCCGCTCCCACCCCGCCGGTGGAAGGTGAGGTCCGTCCCCCGACCGTGCCCTGCAAGAGCGGCGGCAAGTGCACCGGGGTGGACGACTACGACTGGAAGGAGCTGACCCGCATCCTCGCCCTGATCAAGGACGAGTACCCGGACGACGAGAACGTGATCCTCGTGCCGGATCAGCGCGTGAAGTACGAGATCCTGGTCAAGACCATGGACTCGAGCCGCGAAGACGTGGACAACAAGGGCGCGGACGGCAAGGCCCGCACCCTCTTCCCCTTCGTTGTCATCGCCGGCGGCGCCGTCAACTGAGCGGCGCGCCGCTCACCCTCCTCCTTCGACTCCCCTGGAAGGTCTCCCATGGCCCTCAAGAAGGCTCGCAGGCCCTCGGCGGACGCCGGCCTGAACATCACCTCGATGATGGACATGATGACCATCATCCTGGTGTTCCTCCTCAAGAGCTTCTCCTCCTCCGACGTGTCGGTGGCGCCGAGCGACCAGCTCCAGCTCCCGACCTCCACCACCCAGAAGGCGCCCGAGCTGGCGGTGAACCTGGTTGTGGCCAAGAACCAGATCGTCGTCGACGGCGTGCCGGTCATCGCCATGACGACCATGCCGGACTCGGACAACCCGGGCCAGTCGATGGTCGCGGTGCCCGAGGACGAGAAGCGCGGCCAGGTCATCACCAAGCTCTACGACCGCCTGCTCGAGAAGGCCGAGGCCGCCAAGACCCTGGCCGAGCAGTCCGGCAACGAGGAGCACGCCTTCAAGGGCCGCATCCTGATCCAGTGCGACAAGGAGCTGCCCTTCTCGGTCCTGCGCGAGGTGATGTACACCGCGGGCCAGGCCCAGTTCGGCGAGTTCAAGTTCGTCGTCTACAAGACCGAGTAGGCGGGCTGCACCGCCTCATGTCGGTGACGGTCGCCTTGGTGGGCACCCCCCAGGACCCGGACCTCGCCTTGCGCAGGTCCGGGTCCCGCGTCTATGCTGGGCGGGTGCTGGCACCTCTTGTGAATTCTGCGCGCCGCGGCGGGAGTCCCCTGGGCTCTGGCCGAAACGGTACCAGTTCCACTGGCCTGTCAATTTCCGCGAACCACCCGGCCGGGATGGGGTCGATCACCATGCGCAAGGGTACGAAGACGCATCGTCGCGCGAACCCGCTTGCGCCGGGGCCGGCGCTCTGCCACGATCGGGACAAGGGATGCTGAGAGATGGCTGAACGGGCACCAACCAAGCAGGAACCGCCGAAGGTCCTCCGGATCGGGGTGCTTTTGGGTGGCAAGGTCGTGCAGGAGCGCCTGGTGCGCACCGGCACGGACGTGACCATCGGCGAGTCGCCGCGCAACACCTTCGTCGTCAGCGCCAAGGGCGTTCCCAGCCGCTACACCATCTTCATGGCCAAGGGCGGGCGCTACCAGCTCGCCTTCACGGCCGAGATGGACGGCAAGGTCGCGCTGGACGAGGGCGTGGCGACCTTCGCCGAGCTGCGCGCCAAGGCGGACACCGCCAAGAAGGGCGCGACCTGGATCCTGCCGCTCACGGACAAGTGCCGGGGCAAGATCTCGCTGGGCGAGCTGACGGTGCTCTTCCAGTTCGTGCCCGCGCCGCCCGAGTCGGCGCGCCTGGCCGGCACCCATGACTTCCGGCCCAAGCTGCTCGACGACGACGACCCGGTCTTCCTGGGCTTCCTGGCTCTCTTCTCGGCGATGGCCGCCGTGTTGATGGTCTACGTGTACAACACGGAGCCCATGGACCTGGTGAAGCCGGGCGACATCCCCGACCGCTTCGTCGACATGATCATCACGGACTCGGACCCCACGGAGCCCGAGGAGGTGCCGGAGCTGATCGAGTCCGAGGACGGCACGCTGGCCCAGAAGGAGCAGGAGCAGGAAGAGGCGGGCGGCAAGCGCGAGCCCAAGAGCGAGGCCGAGGCCAAGGCCGCCGCCGCCGCCGCCGCGGCCCAGAAGCGGGAGGACACGATCCAGCGCAGCAAGCTGCTGACCGCCCTCATCGGCACCCGCGGCGAGTCCAGCTCCGGCCAGATGGTCGAGGACCTGCTGGGCGACAGCGACAACAAGTTCGGCGATCTCGCCTCCGCCCTGCAGAACGTCGACGGCACCGCCATCGCCGGCGAGGGCACCATCGCGGCCAACAAGGGCGCCTCCGACGGTCGTGGCACGGGTGACGCCAGCATCGGCGACATGTCGCGCGGCGGCACGGGCGAAGGCTCGGGCGTGGGCACCGGCCCCGCTACCGCGGTGAAGGGCCGCGTGACCGACGACATCGACGTCGGCGCCGCCGAGGGTGGCGAGGCCGCGACCAAGACCATCCGCAAGTACAAGGGCCAGGTCCAGTCCTGCTACGAGGGTGAGCTCAAGCTCAACCCGAACCTGCGCGGACGCATCGTGATCGTCATCAGCGTGAACGCGGGTCGGGTGACCACGGTCGGCATCGACGACAACAGCACCGGCAACAAGAACGTCGAGAACTGCGTCAAGACCAAGGTGCGGAGCTGGCGCTTCGAGGAGAGCGTCACCGGCGACCTCTACTCGACCTTCGTGCTGGAGCCGTCGAGCTGATCCTGCGGTCCGCCGCACTCGGAAGCCCGGGGCTCGGCGACGACCTCGGGCTTCTTGCTTGAAGGAGGCGGTTTCGACGTGGCCGGCGTGATCCGGATGTCGCTGGCCGTCCACTGGAGAGTGCGGTATGACCGGGTGGCGGTTGACGCGTCCAGGTGCGCCGTTTACCCTCGCCCCGGTGCTTCCAAGGAGCCCGACGATGCCCCGGACCATCCAGACCCTGCTGCTCACCGTGACGCTCGCGCTTGCGGCGCCCGCGGTCGCGCAGGATCCAGGCGAGCCCGCAACCGCGACCCAGGTGTCGACCAAGGACAAGATCCAGGGTGCGAAGGACGCCCTCGCCGAGATGGTGGCCGCCGAGGCCCAGGTCGGCAAGGATCTGGAAGCCGCCGAGAAGAGCGGCGACGCCGAGGTGGCGGAGTGCATCCGGCAGCGGCGCAGCAAGATCACTGCGCTGGTGGCGGTCTCTGCGCGCGCCCAGGAAGACATGAACGCCGCCCTGGCTACCGCCCAGGAAGCGCGGGCCGACCACGAGTACCGGAAGATCCAGGTGGCGCTCACCCGCGTCCGCCAGTTCCGGTCGGAAGCACTTACCTGCATGGGTGAGGGTGCTGTGGCCGATGGTGCGACTGAGGTGACCGTCGAGTCCGACCTGGACGAGCGGGACGACACCCAGGGCCTGGGCATCTCGGACGGCGTGGTCGGGACGGACCCGCCGGGTACGACCCCCTTCGAGAACTAGCGTCGCAGCGGACTCCCAGCCGCTGCCTCGCCGATCCCCCGGATGCTGATGCGCATGACGACGACTTCGCGGGCTCTTCTTGTCACCCCGGCCCTTGTCCTGGCGTGTGGGACCTCGTCCGCGCTCGCTGCACCCGGCGACCACATCGGCTCGGAAGACGTCCAGATCATCCCTGCCGTGGAGCTGGCCGCCACCCACCGGACCAACGTCTACCTCCAGGAAGGAGAGGTGGGCGGTGGTAGCCCCGTGTCGGGCGGCACCGCGCTGTCCTTGTCGCCCAGCCTGGGCATCCGGGCGAAGAACAGCGACCTGGTCTTCTCCTTCGACTTCCTCTACGAGGCGCGCAAGTACCTCCAGAGCAGCGTCAGCAACCTGGATCGCTTCAACAACTTCGATCTCGGCGCCGGGCTGCAGCTCTTCCCCGACGGCAAGGTCGGGCTGCGCGTGAACGACCGCTTCTCGATCACGGGCCACGAGGCCGAGGACGAAGGCGGCGTCAGCGAGAGCGCGTACCAGCAGCACCTGCTCAACGACCTCGGCGCCTTCGTGACCGTCCGGCCGGGCGGCCCGCTGGAGCTGGACGTCGGCGGCAAGGTCCAGGTCGACCAGTGGAACGTGCCGGAGGAGTTCAAGTCCCAGGCGACGGATCGCGGGACGGACCTGGACCTGCAGAGCGGCCTCTCCGGCCCCGCGCTCAACAGCCGCCTGGGCTACGGCCCGGCGCTCGAGGGCAAGTGGCGGTTCTTCCCCAAGACCGCCGTCGTGGCCGACTTCCAGTACCAGTGGTTCAACTGGTCGGACAACATCGTCGACGCCCAGGGCGACGGCATCAGCGCCGAGGAGATCGGCGACTTCCTGGCAATCCCGGACGGCAGCCAGTGGCGCGCGCGGGCCGGCCTGCGGGGCCGCGTCACCCCGAAGCTGGTGGTGGGCGCCCTGGCCGGCTTCGGCCAGGCCCTCTACGACGAGGAGTCGGTGACGGCCCAGGCGGACGAGCTGGGCGTCGCGGGCAGCGCCGAGTTCGCCGACTCGGTCGGGTTCGGCGTGGACCTCAAGAACTTCCCCGCCGGGCTGCTGGCCGAGGTGGAGGCCGAGTACGAGTTCGTCGAGGACCAGGCGATCATCCTGGGCTACCGGCGCGACTTCCAGGACGTCTACTTCACGAACTACGTCGGCTACGACCGGGCGATGCTCACCTACAAGGGCCTGTTCGCCGAGCGCTTCGGCCTGGAGGCCTCGGGCACCTACCGCTACGAGCGGTACCTGGGCGAAGTGAGCCGCGACGACCACGTGATCAAGGCCGACCTGGGCGGGGAGTACCGGATCCAGGACTACCTCTCGGCGCGCCTGGGCGTGGGCTGGATCGAGCGCGCCAGCGCCGACGGGTCCCACCCCGAGATCGAGTACGACGACGTCCGCTTCGAGGGCGCCGTCCGCTTCACCTACTGAGGCCGGCGCGGGCGTCCGCGGGCCGAACCCTCAGTAGCGAGGCGCCCGGGCCCACTGGGCCGCGGTCCGGACGATGTCGTCGATGTCGACGTGGTGGGCCTCCCAGCCCAGGGCGCCGCGGATCTTGTCGGCCTGCGCATAGAGCGCCGGCGGATCGCCCTCCCGTCGCGGCGCCACCTCGTAGGGCACCGGCACGCCGAGCACCCGCTCGACGGCCTGGAGCACCTCGCGCACCGTCGTGCCCATGCCCGTCCCGACGTTGTAGGCGTCGCCCGGATCTCCCTCCAGCAGCCTGCGCATCGCGAGCAGGTGGGCGCTGGCCAGGTCGCGGACGTGGATGTAGTCGCGCACGCAGGTGCCGTCCCGCGTGTCGTAGTCCTCGCCGAACAGGGCCAGGGGAGGGCGCTGGCCGAGCGCCGCCTGCAGCGCCAGCGGGATGAGGTGCGTCTCGGGGTGGTGGGACTCGCCCAGGCCATGCTCGGGCAGGGCGCCCGCGGCGTTGAAGTAGCGCAGGGTGGTCACCCGCAGGCCCTCGCGCGCCCGGGTCGCCGCGAGCATGCGCTCCACCATCTCCTTGCTGTCGCCGTAGGGGCTGACCGGGGCCCGGGGGTGGTCCTCGTCCAGCGGCAGGCGCACCGGGTCGCCGTAGATCGCGCAGGTCGAGGAGAAGACCAGGCTCTTGATGCCGGCAGAGAGCATGGCGTCGACCAGGGCGGCGGTGCCGCCGGTGTTGACGTCGTAGTAGCGCAGCGGGTGGCGCGTGCTCTCGCCGACCAGGCTCTTGGCGGCGAAGTGCATCACCGCGTCGAAGCGCCCGGCCCGCAGCACCCCCTCCAGGCGGCCCCGGTCGCGGATGTCGCCCTGGATCAGGTCTCCCTGGGCGGCCTGCCGGTGGCCGGTGGACAGGTCGTCATAGGTGGCCACGGTCCAGCCGGCCTCCAGCAGGCTGACCGCGCAGGCGCTGCCGATGTAGCCGGCGCCCCCGACGATGAGGACCTTGGGAGCGGGGGACTGGGGAGACATGGTGACCTCCGGCGGAGCGGGCTGTGGCTGCACCTCCTCTTGCGCGCCGGGGCCCTGCCGTCCAGCGCCGTTGCTTTCGAGCGCTTCGAGCCGGAGGGGTGACCTGTCAAGAGGCACCTGCTATGGTGGACCGCAAGGGATCCGGGCTCTGCGCTGGCCAACGCGCCGACTCCGCCCGCTCGACGCTCCGGAGGCCGCGTGGCCGGCACTCGCACCCGCAAGGGCACCCAGCCCCTGAAGACCACCAACCTGCCGCCCACGCAGGAGGCGCCGGAGTCCACGCGGACCGTGCTCCCCGCCCGCGGGGCGAACCGCGCGGCCTCGCGTGGCGCCGCCAAGGCCGACAAGACCTCGGCTCCCCGGCCCCGCCAGGGGCCTGCCCTGCTGGCCCGCCTGCGCCCGGTGGTCCTGCTCGGCGGCACGCTGGCCTGCGTCTACGCCACCGTCGCGCTGGCGACCTACAACCCGCTGGACCCCTCCTTCACCCGCGCCAGCGGCTCGACGGTCACCAACGCCGCCGGGCCCGTGGGCGCCTGGGTGAGCGACCTGCTCTTCCAGGTCCTCGGCCACGGCGCCTGGGTCGTGGTGCCCGCCGGGCTGGCGATGGCCCTGCTGCTGGCCGGCCGCAAGGTCGGCGGCCTGGCGCGCTTCACGGGGACCATCGGCCTGCTGTGGGCCACCATGGGCATCGTCGCCACCGCGTGGCCGGCGCGCCCCGGCGTGGACTTCCCCCCCGGCGGGCTGCTGGGCGAGGTCAGCGCCCAGAACCTGCAGGGCCTGGTCGGCCCCGCCGGCACCTGGATCGTGCTGGTGGGCGTGGCGCTGGCCTGCCTGCCCTTCGTGGCCCCCCTCCGCCTGGAGGACCTCGCGGCCCGGCTGGTCGGCGGGGTGGAGGGCGCCGCCCCCCAGGTCGGCCGCGCCGGGCTGTCGCTGGGGCGCCGGGCGGTCGGAGGCGTCGCCGCCGCGGGCGCCGCGGTGGCCGAGCGGGTGCGGGTCGCCCGCGCCGAGGAAGCCCAGGGCTGGCCTGGGATCGACGCGAGCGACGAAGGGGACGAGGGGGAGGAGGAGGACCTCGACGAGGACGATCCAGATGGTGCGTCGGGCGGTCTTGGCGACGGGCTCGGACATGAGGCCGGTCATGTTGGCGACGGCTTCGATGCCGGAGAGGGCCAGGACGATGCGGACGAGGCTTTCCCAGCGCTGCCACCAGTTGTCGATGCCGGGGGGGTTGAAGGTGATTTTCTGGAGGCCGGGCC
>JAKLKF010000105.1:0-8264 GCA_023150805.1 Myxococcota bacterium
GGCGGGGCGGCGCGGGCTGCCGTGTGGGGCGGCGGCGCGCCCGGGGGCGAGGGGGGGGCCGGCCGGGCGACGGCGGGCGGGGGCTGCGGCACGGCGACCGGCGCCGCCGCCCCCACCGCCAGAGGTGCCTGCGCGGGCGACCGGGCGAGCGCGACCGGCGTCGGCGGGCGCGTGGCCTGCCAGGCGACGCCCACGGCCAGCGCCAGCGCCAGCAGCGTGCCCAGGGCGACGCCCAGGGTCGTGCGCCGCCGGCGCGGCAGCGACAGGCTGGCCGTGTCCGGCTCCGACCGGGTCGCGCGGGGCCGCACCTGGACCGTGTGCGCCAGGGCCCCGCCCTCGACGGGCGCCAGGGTCGCGGTGCCCGCCCCGGCCAGGGCGCCCTCCAGGCGGCGCACCACGGCGGCCAGCGTGCCCGGACAGTCGTCGATCACCCGCAGGTCCATGTGCTCCCGCAGGGCCCGCCGGAAGCTGCCGGCGTCCGGGAAGCGGCCCTCGGGTGCCCGGGACAGGGCCCGCAGCACCAGGGCGTCCAGCTCGGGCGGCGCCTGGGCCGACAGCGCGGAGGGGGCGGCGACGGGGCGCTGTCGCACCCGGCGGGCGCTGTCGGCGGCGTCCACGCCCCGGAACAGGCGGCGGCCGGTGAGCAGCTCGTGCAGCAGGACGCCGACCGAGAACAGGTCCGAGCGGGGGTCGACGGGCTGGCCGGAGACCTGCTCGGGGCTCATGTAGGCGATGTGCCCGTGCACGGCGTCCCGGCTGGCGCCGCCCAGCGCCGAGCAGGCCACGCCGAAGTCCACCAGCTTGACCCGCCCCTGCCGGCTGACCACCACGTTCGCCGGGCACACGTCGCGGTGCACGATCCCCAGGGGCCGACCGTCCAGGTGCGCGCCGTGCGCGTGCTCCAGCGCGGACAGCACCTCGTGGACCACGTACAGCGCGAGCTGGGCGGGGAGCTGCTCGCCCTCCTCGGCCAGGACGCGCAGCAGGCCGCGCAGGTCGGGACCGTCCACCTGCTCCAGGGAGAGGAACCAGGCGCCGTCGATCTCGCCGAAGTCGTGCACCTGGGCGATGTTGGGGTGGCAGAGGGCCGCGCTGACCCGCGCCTCGTCCAGGAACAGCGCCACCTGCTCGGGGCGGCCGGCCAGGCGCGGCAGGATGCGCTTGATCACCACCCGCTGCTCGACGCCGGCGGCGTGGACCCGCCGGGCCGCGAACACCTCGGCCATCCCGCCGGCGCCGACGCGGCGGTCCAGCAGGTAGGGGCCGAAGGCGGCGGGACCGTTCACGCCGGGTCCTGCCCGGGGGGGCCCAGGTGGGGGCGCATCATGGGCGCCACGTCCCCCACCGGATCGATCCCGCGGGCCCGCGCCATCAGGGTGATGTCGAGGATGATGTGGTTGGTGGCCACGTCGACCAGCGAGGGGTTGGTGGTCCAGACGGCGTGGTTGTCGGCCGCGGGCTCGGTGCCGCCGATGAGCGCCTCGGTGCGGTCGATCACGACCATGGCCTTGTGCGACCAGAGGGCCTTGGCCACGTCGTCGGTCACGTCGTCGATCCACAGCGAGGTCTGGGCCGGCCGCCAGGTGATGCGCGCGGGGCTGTGCAGGACCCGGTGCAGGGGCCGGTCGGCCACCGCCTCGAGCGCCGGGCGCAGCAGGTTCAGCTCCCGGTCCCACAGCGAGAGGTAGATGGAGCGCTCCGCGCCGCGGATCATCTTGGAGATCCGCGAGATCACCTGCTCGTAGCGGGTGAGGATCCACACGGGCTCGGGCCGGTCGCGGCGGGGCAGGCGCGCCAGGCGGGCCTGGACGTCGTCCATGCGGGCCAGCGTCGTGCGCCGCAGCTCGCCCATCCAGCGGTCGGGGGGGCTGGCGACGAAGCGCTGCGGGTCGGTGCCGTAGTCGAAGGCGGCCCCGGCGCGCTCCAGCTTGCGCAGCACGGCGTAGACGGCGCTGCGGGGGATGCCGGAGCGGGCGGCCACCTCGTAGCCGGTCAGCCCCTCGCCCCCGTCGTCCTCCAGCAGGGTGAGGTAGGCCAGCGCCTCGTTGCGGGACAGGCCCAGCTCGGCGAGGTCGGCGAGCAGGGCCTCCACGCCCTCGGGGCGGTCGGCGATCGAGTCGAGCGGGGGCAGGGTCATGGGGAGTCCGGTGGTGCCCGCGGGGCCGCGGGGGATGTAGTGACTCTACGTTGAGTCACGCCGACCGTCAAGCGGTCGGGCCGCCGCAGGCGCGCGGCGGATAGACCGCGGCGATGACGGCGCCTGCCCCCTCGCCCGCCCGCACCTGGCCCGCCGTCCTGGCCGGTGGGGCCGCCGCCCTGGTCTACCTCTCGACCCTCGCCCACACCCAGGGACCCGACGCGCTGGCCTACGCCGAGCTGGCGCGGGCGCGCGACCTGCACCCCCAGCACCTGCTGCAACACCTGCTGGGCGGCGTGGCGCTGGCGCCGGCCCAGGCGCTGGCACCCGGGCTGCACCCGGCGCTGGTCCTGGCCGCGGGCAACGCGCTGGCCGGGGGGCTGGGCGTCGGGCTGTGCTGGCTGCTCGCCGCGCGCGCCGGGGCCGGGCCCCTGCTGGCGACGGCGGCGGCGGCGCTCTTCGCGACGGCCCACGGCTGGTGGACGGTCTCGACGACCGCCGAGGTGCACGCCGCGCCGGTCGCCGTGCAGGCGCTGGCGGCGCTGTGGGTGGGGCGGCGCCCGGCCGCGGCCGGCCTGGCGCACGGGGCGGCGGCGCTGCTGCACAAGACGATGATCCTGGGCCTGCCGGGCCTGCTGCTGGCGGCCGGGGCGCGCGCCGGCCTGCTGCTGCTGGGGGCGGCGCTGGTGGTGGGCCTGCCCTACGCCGCCCTGATCGGGCGGGACCTGGCGCGCGGCGACCCGCTGGAGGGCACCGCCACCCACTGGCTGCTGGGGGAGCTGGCCCAGCCACCGCCGGCGGCGCGGCCCGGGCCGGGTCGGGCGGTCGCGGCCAGCCGCGGGCTGGGCGGCGCCTGGGTGCACTTCTCGCCCCCGCGCTGCGGCTTCGACCAGGGGCGGCCCGACTTCCCCAACCACCACCCCATGCAGCGCAGGCAGCTCTGGCGCGGGGTCCAGGTCGGCGGCGCCCTGGCCCTGGCCATGGGCCTGCTGGGCGCGGTCGCCCTGGCGCGGCGGGACCGGCCGCTCTTGTGGGCCCTGGCGGGCTGGATCGCGCTGGCCGTGCCGGCCGCCCTGTGGTTCGAGCCCGACAACCCCGAGTACTACCTGGGACCCCTGCTGGCGCTGCTGGTCCTGGCCGCCGGCGGGGCACAGCGGCTGGCCCGCGCCACGCCCGCCCCCGCGCCGGTGGCCGCGCTCCTGGCCCTGGGGGGCCTGCTGGCGGCCGGGGCGGTCGGCGCGCACCACCTGGCCAGCGACATCGGCCCCGCCATGCACCCCCGTGAGACGGTGCGTCGCTGTGGCGCACCCGTTCCGGCGCGCTAGCCTGACCTTCCGAATTCGAAGGGCTACGTGGGTCTCGTCCCGCAGGAGCGAACATGCCGCCGATCGTCGAGATCCAGGGCGTCACCAAGGACTACCCCCTCGGCAAGACCGTCGTGCAGGCGCTGCGCGGCGTGGATCTGTCCATCGAGAAGGGCGAGTTCACGACCATCGCCGGCCCCAGCGGCAGCGGGAAGACCACGCTGCTCAACATGATCGGCTGCGTGGACGTGCCGACGACGGGCAGCGTGAAGGTGGCGGGCCTGGAGACCCAGTCCCTCACCGACGGCAAGCTGACCGACCTGCGCCTGCACCACATCGGCTTCATCTTCCAGACCTTCAACCTGATCAACGTGCTGGACGTCGCCCAGAACGTCGCCTTCCCGCTGCTGCTGAAGGGCGGGATGGGCGCCGCCGAGCGGGACGCGCGGGTCAAGGAGCTGGTCGAGCGCGTCGGGCTGGGACCCCAGATCCACCAGCGGCCCAACGAGCTGTCCGGCGGCCAGCGCCAGCGGGTCGCCATCGCCCGGGCGCTGGTCACCCGCCCCGACATCGTCCTGGCCGACGAGCCCACCGCCAACCTGGACACGGCCACCGGCAAGAGCATCATCGCCCTGATGAAGGAGCTCAACGAGCGCGAGCACATCACCTTCATCTTCTCGACCCACGACCACGAGGTGATGCGGCAGGCGACCCGCGTCGTGCACATCGTGGACGGTCGGATCCAGGGGGCCACGTGATCGGCCACATGCCGCTGTCCCTGCTGCTCACCCTGGCGGCGCGAAGCCTGTGGGCCCACAAGGTCAAGAGCCTGATCGTGGGCTCGATCCTGTTCTTCGGCACCTTCCTGGTCGTGCTGGGCGGCGCGCTGCTGGACACGGTGCAGGACACGATGGCCCGCTCGATCACCTCGTCGATGGCGGGGCACCTGCAGCTGTACTCCTCGGACGCCGAGGACGAGCTGGCCCTGTTCGGCAGCATGGCGATGGGGGCGCCCGACTACGGCGAGATCGACAGCTTCCAGGAGCAGGCCGCGCCGCTCCTGCAGGTCGACAACGTCGTGGACATCGTGCCGATGGGCCTCTCGATGGCGACCGTCTTCGGCGAGGGCGAGATCGACCGCGTGCTGGAGGTCATGCGACAGGCCGAGCTGCGCGGCGACGGGGCCTCGGTCCAGGCGGCCATCCCCCAGGTCCGCCGCATCGCCGCCTCGCTGCTGGAGGAGATCGAGACCACGCGCGGCGTGGTGGCCGACAAGGAGAAGCTGGAGCGGGACGTGGCGACCCTGCGGCGGGTGGACAGCGACGCCTTCTGGGCCACCGACTACGCCCTGGACCCCATGGGCTCCCTGGCCATGCTGGACGCCGAGGTCGCCCCCCTGGCCGGCGACGGCCGCATGATGTGGCTGCGGGTGATCGGCACCGAGCCCGTCCAGTTCGCCCAGCGCTTCGACCGCTTCTACGTCGTGGACGGCGAGGCCATCCCGCCGGGTCGGCGCGGCTTCATGTTCAGCAAGCGCACCTACGAGAAGATCGTCAAGAACAAGGTCGCCGTCGAGCTGGACGAGATCTGGGAGGCAGTGACGGAGAAGGGCGCCACCATCGCCGGCGACCCGCTCCTGCAGCAGCGCATCGCGCGCAACAGCCGGCAGTACGCCCGCGTCACCTTCGGCCTGTCGGCGGCCGACGCCGCCGCGATCGAGGCGGACCTGCGCGCCTTCCTGCCCGGGGTCTCGGGGGACCTGGACGCCCTGGTGCAGGAGCTGTTGCTGGTGGACGACGACAACCTGGCCGCGCGCCGCCAGTTCTTCTACGACAAGGTGGCCCCCCGGATCCGCTTGTACGACATGCCGGTCGGCTCGACCATGGCGCTGCGGGCCTACACCCGCAGCGGCTACGTGCGGTCCATCAACGTCAAGGTGTACGGAACCTACGAGTTCAAGGGCCTGGAGAAGTCCGACCTGGCCAGCGCCAGCAACCTGGCGGACATGGTCACCTTCCGACAGCTCTACGGGAAGATGGGCGAGGAGGAGCTGGCCGAGCTGTCCGCCATCCAGCGCGAGGTCGGCGTGCAGGCCGTCTCCCGCGACGACGCCGAGGCGGCGCTGTTCGGCGGGGACGAGGGCGGCCTGGTGCAGGAGGCGGACGGCACCACGGCCGATCCGCTGGCCATCGCCGACGACAGCCTGGGCAACGGCGCCGGGCTGGACGACCGGGTCTACACCGTGCAGGAGATGCGGGACGGGCTGGCGATCAACGCCGCCGTCATCCTGCGGGACCCCGACCGCCTGGAGGAGTCCAAGGCCGCGATCCAGGCGCGCATCGACGCGCTGGGCCTGCCCCTGCAGGTCGTCGACTGGCGCCAGGCCAGCGGCATCGTCGGGCAGTTCCTGTTCGTGGTGCAGGCGGTCCTGGTGATCTCGCTGCTGATCATCTTCCTGGTGGCCCTGCTCATCATCAACAACTCGATGGTGATGGCCACGCTGGACCGCACGGCCGAGATCGGCACGATGCGGGCGATCGGCGCCCGGCGCGGCGTGGTGCTGGCCCTGTTCATGGGTGAGACGGTGCTGCTGGGCGTGGCGTCAGGGGCGCTGGGCGCGCTGGCCGCCGTCGGCCTGATCGCCTGGCTGCACCAGGTGGGCATCCCGGCCTTCCAGGACGTGCTGGTGCTGCTCTTCGCCGGGCCGCGGCTGTACCCCACCGTGGGGCCGCAGCAGGTGGTCTTCGGCCTGGTGACGGTCACGGCGGTCGGCGTCGTCTCGGCCCTGTACCCGGCCCTGCTGGCGTCCCGGGTCCAGCCCATCGTCGCGATGCGGGGCAAGGAGTAGCCATGCGAGTGGGACTGGGCGTCATCCTCGGCATCGCGCTGCGCAACCTGGTCCAGGCGTGGCGACGTACCGCCCTGCTCACCACCGCCATCGGCGTGGTGACGACCCTGCTCGTCCTGCTCCAGGCGCTGGCCGCGGGCATCGAGGACAGCCTGGTGGACGCAGCGACGACGGTGTCGGCCGGCCACGTCAACGTCGCGGGCTTCTGGAAGCCCACGGCGACCACGGCCTCCCCCTTCCTCACCGACCGCGACGCGGTGCGGAAGATCGTCGAGGAGAACACACCCGGCCTGGACTACATGGTCGAGCGGCACCGGGGCTGGGCGAAGATCGTCAGCGACAGCAGCAGCACCTACGCCGGCCTGAACGGCCTGGAGGCCGAGCAGGAGGAGCGCTTCTTCGACACGGTGCGCCTGGCCAAGGAGTCGTCCTGGATGGAGGGCGGGGCCGACGTGGTCCGGGGCGACCCGCGCGACCTGGCCAGGCCGCACACCATCATGCTCTTCGCCAGCCAGGCCCGGCGGCTGGAGGTGACCGTCGGCGACGCGGTGACCCTGCAGGCCGAGAACCCGGGGGGCCAGACGAACACGCTGGACGCCACCGTGGTCGCCGTGGCCGAGGACATGGGCTTCCTGTCCTCCTGGGCCGTGTTCGTGCCGGCCGACGACGTGCGCGAGATCTACGGCATCGCCGAGAACACCACCGGCGCCCTGTGGCTGTACCTCGACGACATCGACAAGGCGCCCCAGGTGATGAACCACCTGCGCGAGGTCTTCCTGGCGCAGGGCTACGAGGTGATGGACCACCAGGCCGCGCCCTTCTTCATGAAGTTCGACGTCGCCGGCGGCGAGGACTGGACCGGCTTCAAGCTGGATCTCACCACCTGGGAGGACGAGGTCAGCTTCATCACCTGGATCCTGACCGCGTTTCGCGCCGTGACCCTGCTGCTGGTGCTCATCCTGCTCGCCATCGTCGCCGTGGGCATCATGAACACGATGTGGAACGCCGTCCGGGATCGCACGGCCGAGATCGGCACGATGCGGGCGATCGGGATGCGGCGCGGCAAGGTGCTGGCCCTCATCCTGGCCGAGGCGCTGCTGCTGGGGCTGTGGGCGACCGGCCTGGGCGCCGGGGTCGGCGCGCTGCTGTGCGCCGGCATCGACGCCGCGGCCGTGCCCATCGAGATCGACGCGGTCAAGGCGATCCTGCTGTCGGACACGCTGCGCCTGTCTGTCCGCGGCGGCTCGGTCGTGGGCTCGGTCGCCCTGCTCTCCTTCCTCACGGTGGTCGCCTCGCTCTGGCCCGCCTGGCGCGCCTCTCGCCTGCCCCCCGTCACCGCCATCCAGCACGTGGAGTGAACGGATGCTGCCTCGCCTCCTCCTCGCCGGCCTGCTGGCCCTCGCCTCGCCGGCCCTGAGCTCGCCGGCCCTCGCCCAGGACGCCCCCTCGCAGGACCAGCTCGTCGCGCGCCTGGCCGAGCTGGACGATCGCCAGAAGAACGGCGGCGACTACCGCGCCCTGACCTACATCGAGCAGAAGGAGGAGGGCAAGAGCGACCTGGTCTACCAGGCCGTCATCTACCGCCGCGACCAGGACGAGAAGCTGGTCATCCTGTTCCTCAAGCCCCAGGCCGAGGCGGGCAAGGGCTACCTGCGCATCGACGACAACATGTTCTTCTACGACCCGACGGTGGGGCGGTGGGAGCGCCGCACCGAGCGCGAGCGCATCGGCGGCACCGGCGGACAGCGCCAGGACTTCGACCAGTCGACCCTGGCGGCGGACTACACGCCGACCTGGGTCGGCCTGGAGACGCTGGGCAAGTTCACGGTGGAGCACCTGAAGCTGACGGCCAAGGAGGGCGTGGACGTCGCCTACCCGGTGGTGGAGCTGTGGCTGGACAAGGACACGCTCAACGTGCTCAAGCGCCAGGACTTCGCGCTGTCCGGGCGGCTGATGCGCACGACCTACTACCCCG
>JAKLKF010000105.1:8274-8682 GCA_023150805.1 Myxococcota bacterium
CATCGTCATGCAGGAGGTCGCGCTCGATCCGCTGGAGGACAGCTACTTCACGAAGGCCTGGCTGGAGTCGAAGAGCCGGTGATCACGCTCTGGCTGCTCGCGGGGCTGGGCTGGGCGGACGAGGAGTCCGACCGGGAGGAGGATCTGTTCGGCGGCGAGGAGGAGGAGGAGGAGGAGGAAGTTGCGGCGGGGGAGGTGGCGACGGGAGAGGCGCCCTTCGACCAGCCGCTGACCAGCGACGCGCAGATCACCAGCGTCCTGTCCACCGCCGACGAGCGGCTGACCCTGGGCGGGCAGCTCTGGCTGCGCGCCGATGCGTCCGTGCCCGAGGGGCTGGAGGACCCGGGCGAGCTGGACTGGGGCAGCCCGAGCTTCCTCGACCTGTTCGTGGATGCCCGCCCCAACGAC
>JAKLKF010000105.1:8692-26758 GCA_023150805.1 Myxococcota bacterium
GGTCCAGGCGGGTGAGACCGACGCCTACGGCAACGAGCGGGTCGCGACCGCGGTGGCGCTCGACCAGCTCTGGGTCAAGGCGGACGCCTGGCGCAGGGTCTACGTCACGGTCGGCCAGCAGCGCGTGAAGTGGGGGGCGGGGCGCTTCTGGAACCCGACGGACTTCCTCAACGCCCAGCGGCTGGACCCGCTGGCGGTCTTCGACCAGCGCACGGGTGTGGCCCTGGTGCGCGCGCACGTGCCGGTGGGCGCGGCGAACCTGTACGCCGTGGCCAACCTGGACGACGCCAGCACCCTGGGCCAGGTCGGCGGCGCGGCCCGGGCCGAGATCGTCTTCGGCACCACCGAGGTGAGCGCCTCCGCCGCCGCCCGGCGGGACCAGCCCCTGCGCCTGGGGGCCGATCTGTCCACCGGCTTCTGGCTGCTGGACCTGCGGGTCGAGGCCGCCGTGCTGCACGGCGTGGACGATCCCTTCTTCGAGGGGACCCTGGATCTGTCCACCTTCACCCTGCCGACCGAGGTCGATCGCAGCGAGGACTGGATCCCCCAGGTGGTCGCAGGGCTGGAGGGCAGCTTCAAGCTGGGGGACGAGGACAGCCTGACCCTGGGGGTCGAGGGCTTCTTCAACGACGCCGGCACCGACCAGGTCGAGCTGTACCCGTGGCTGCTGCTCAACGACGCCTACACGCCCTTCTACGTCGGGCGCTGGTACGCGGCCGCCTACGCCTACCTGCCCGCACCCGGACGCTGGGACGAGACCAGCTTCACCGCGAGCTGGATCGCCAACCTGTCCGACCAGAGCCACGTCGCCCGCCTGGACGCCAGCGTCACCGCGCTGACCTGGCTGTCGCTCAACGCCTACGTCGCGCCCCACTTCGGCAAGGTGGGCGAGCTGCGGTACCGGCTGCAGCTCGATCCCCTCGCCGGCGTCGAGGGGCTGGAGGAGGGCATCGACGTGCCCGCCCCCGTGGTGGACCTGGGGCTGGGCGCGCGGGTGCGGTTCTGAGCCGGTCTCGCGCGCGTCGGCGCGGCGGGGGCGACCAGGCGGGGGGGCCACCCCGCCGGGCCGCGTGGCGCCGTCCGACCACGTGGCTGCTGCCTCCTGCCCTGCTGCTGACGCTGTCCACGGCGGCCGGCTGCGGGGGCGGGGATGATGCGGAGGGCGCGGGCTGCGCCCAGGACCTCGCCGCCTGCCAGGACGGCGGCATCTGCTGGGATGGCGACTGCCTCGCCGCCGAGGACTGCCCCGACGGCGACTGCAGCGGCGAGCGCGCCCTGCCGGTCCCCGACAGCCTGCTGCGCACCTGCGTCGGCCCGGCCGACGACGGCGGGAGCGGCGCCATCGCCTGCCCCGGCGAGGCGGGGGCACCGGATTGCGCCGACACCCCGCTGTGTGGCCAGGACGCGCAGTACGGCTGGGATCTGGACCACGACGCCGGGGAGCGGTGGATCCGGCAGGGTGGGGACGAGCCGATCGTGGTGGACACGGTCTCGGGCCTGGCCTGGCAGGGCTGCGCGCTGGGGCTGTCGGACGCCGACTGCACGGCGGGCCAGGCGCTCGTCGGGGATGCCTTCACCGCCGAGGCGGCCTGCGCCGCGCTGGAGTGGGGCGGCCACGACGACTGGGTGTTGCCCTCGGCCGAGGCGCTGCACCTGCTGGTGGACTTCTCGCGGACCGGGCCGGCCGTGGACGAGGCGGTGTTCCCGCAGACCCCCGGCAGCTTCCCCGAGGTCTACGAGGCGTGGTGGGAGGACTGCCACTGGTCGTCGACGCCCCTGGCGACCGACACGGACGTGGCCTGGGTGCTGATGACCCACAGCGGGGACCTCTCCGAGGGCTCGGGGGTGGAGTACCACCTCAACGACCGCGCGGCCGAGGGCTGGGCGGGCTGCGCCGCCCGCTGCGTACGCGGGGTGCCGGAGGCCCAGCAGGCTCGCTTCCTGGCGGTGGAGGCGGCGCCGGGCGAGGGGGTGGTGCTCGACCGGGTGGGCGGGCGCGCGTGGACCGCCTGCGCGGCCGGCCAGACCGGCCTGGACTGTACCGGCGAGGCGGACCTGCTGCCCTGGCAGCAGGCCCTCTCCTGGTGCGAGGGACTGTCCTGGGGCGGGCGCGACGACTGGCGCCTGCCCGACGTGGTCGAGCTGCGCTCGATCGTGGACCTGGGCCGGAGCTCACCCGCCATCGATCCGGCCCTCTTCCCGGCGACGCCCTACTACGGACCGGACACGCGCACGAACGTGGGGCAGTTCTGGTCCTCGACCGGGCGCGACTACAACTCCTTCGCGCTCTACGTCGAGTTCCGCAGCGGCTTCTCGCACTTCTACCGGATGGACGAGGGCCGCCACGTCCGCTGCGTGCGCTAGCCGGGCGGCGCGGGGCCGCGAGGGACCCCTGTCAGCCGCCCAGCAGCGCCCCGGCAGCGGCGATGGCGGCGTCGACGAAGGGCCGCGGCCAGACGCCCAGGCCGACCACGCCGAGCAGGCAGAGCAGGATGGCGGCGGCCGTCGGCAGGCCGACCGGGGGCGCCTGGCCACCCTGGCCCTCGATGAACATGGCGCGCGCCACTCGCAGGTAGAAGAACAGGGCCAGGACCGCCAGGCTGGCGCCCAGCAGCACGATGGCGCCCATGCCGGCCTGCCAGGCGGCCCAGAACAGCAGCACCTTGGCCCAGAAGCCGGCGGCGAAGGGGATGCCGCCCAGCGAGAGCAGGAAGACCAGCATCACGCCGCCCAGGGCCGGGCTGCGCCGCGCGAGGCCCTGCCAGGCGGGCAGGGTGTCGTCGCCGTCGCGGCCGACCACCTGGGCGACGAAGAAGGCGCCCATGTTCGTGGGTACGTAGGCGGCCAGGTAGAAGAGCAGCAGGCCCAGCCCCTGGTCGCTGGCCAGCCCGAAGGCCAGCAGCAACAGGCCGATGTGGCTGATCCCCGACCAGGCGAGCAGGCGCTTGACGTGGTCCTGGCCGATGGCCATCAGGCTGCCGAGCACCATGCTGGCCACGCTGAGCACCAGGATCAGGGGCCACCACAGGTCGCGCAGGGGGCCGAAGCCCTCGACGAACAGGCGCACCATCGCCGCGAAGCCAGCGGCTTTGGGGCCGACCGACAGGAAGGCCACGAAGGGGGTGGGCGCGCCCTGGTAGGTGTCGGGCACCCACATGTGGAAGGGCACGGCGCCCACCTTGAAGCCCATGCCGGCCAGGGTCAACAGCAGGCCCAGGGCCAGCAGCGGGCCACCGTCGACCCCCTGGGCCAGGCCCCGGGCGATCTCGGGCAGCGAGGTGGTGCCCGTCACGCCGTAGAGGAAGGACAGCCCGTACAGCATCACCACCGAGCTGGCCGCGCCCGTCAGGTAGAGCTTGAGCGCGCCCTCGACGCCGGCGTCCTGGCGCTTCTGCAGCGCGGCCAGGGCGTACAGCGGGATGCCCATCAGCTCGAAGGCGACGACCAGCAGCACCAGCTCGCGTGCGCCGGCCAGCACGGTCATGCCGAGCAGGCTGGAGAGCAGCAGCAGGAAGTACTCGCCCTGGCGGCCGGGGAAGGCCCGGTCGACGTGGTCGATGCTGCCCAGGCAGCCCAGCGCCCCGGCCAGCAGCATGATGCGCTGCATGTACAGGGCGAAGGGGTCAAGCACGAAGGCGCCGCCCAGCACCTCGCCGCCGACGGGCAGCCACCAGGTGGCGACCAGGGCGCCCAGGAGCCCGACGGCCGCCAGGGCGCCGACCCCTCGCCGGGGACCGTGCTCGGCCTCGGCCTCGCCCGCCTCTCCCACCACCAGGTCGGCCACCAGCACAGCCAGGGCGACCGCCAGGACCAGCAGCGGGACGGCCAGGGCCTCGATGCCGGGGATCACGGGGTCACCTGCTCGGCGGCGACGGCGGTGACGGGTGCCAGGTGCTCACCCGTGGCGACGTCGATGTCGTCCAGGATGAGCCGCGGCGCCACGCCGAACAGGATCAGGCAGCCGGCCAGCACGACCAGGGCGACCCACTCGGGCCCGCGCGGGTCGTGCAGGTGGGTGTAGCGCTCCGGCGGCCCCTGGCCCCAGAAGATGGCGCGCACCGCGCGCAGCACGTAGACCGCGGTGATCCAGGCGCCCAGGATGCCGGCCAGGGCCCACCAGGGCATCGGGCCGCCCCAGGCGCCCAGGAAGACCAGCAGCTCGGCCACGAAGCCGGCCAGGCCGGGCATGCCCAGGCTGGACAGGCCGGCGATGGTGAAGAAGACGGCGACCGCGGGCATGGCCTTGGCGAAGCCGCCCATGTTGCCGATCTCGCGGTCGTGGGCCCGCTCGTAGACCAGGCCGACCAGGGCGAAGAACAGCCCCGTCATCAGCCCGTGGGCGAACATCTGGAAGACGGCGCCGTTCCAGCCGTCGACGGTGAGCGTAGCCGCGCCCAGCATCACCACGCCCATGTGGCTGACCGAGCTGTAGGCGATGATGTACTTGAGATCGCTCTGGCGCATGGCGGACAGGGCGCCGTAGACCACGTTGACCACCGCGACCACGCCGACCACGCCGGCCCAGGCGGCGGCCCCCTCGGGCAACAGCACCATCCCCACGCGCATCACGCCGAAGGCGCCGAGCTTCATCAGCACGCCCGCGTGCAGCATGGAGACGGCGGTGGGCGCGCTGGCGTGGCCGTCGGGCGACCAGGTGTGGAAGGGGAAGACGCCGGCCAGGGTGCCGAAGCCCAGCCACAAGGCCGGGAAGGCCCAGAGCTGCAGGCCGCGCGGCAGGTCGGCGCTGGCCAGGGCCTCCATCGAGAAGCTGCCCCCGCCGGCCGCGTCGACCATGCCCAGGATGCCGAGCAGGATGAAGGCCGAGCCGAGCAACAGCATCAGCGTCAGCTTCATCGCGGCGTACTCCTTGCCGCCCACGTCCAGCAGGCGGAACAGGAAGCGGAAGGGCCCGGCCTCGGCCACCTTCTTGGTGCTGCCCCAGATGCCGATGAGCAGGTACATCGGCAGCACGGCGATCTCGTAGAACAGGAAGAAGACGAACAGATCCAGGCTGACGAAGACGCCGAAGACGCCGCAGACCAGCGCCAGCAGCAGGATGTAGAACTCCTTGTCCCGCTCCTGGAGCGTCCAGGTCGCAAATGCCCCCGCGAAGATGATGATGCTGGTCAGCAGCAGGAGCGAGACGCCCCAGCCGTCCACGCCCAGGTCCAGCGCGATGCCCAGCGACTCGATGAGCGGGTAGCGCTCGCGGAACTGCACCCCGCCGGCCGGATCGAAGCCCAGCGCGACCCGCAGGCTGCCCAGCAGCGACACCAGGGTGCTGGCGATGGCGACCACGCGGGTGGTCGAGCGCGAGCCGGCCGGCACGAAGAGCAGCACCAGCGCGGCGACCAGGGGCGCGAAGACGACGAGCGACAGCCAGGGGAAGGCGCTCATCCGGCACCTCCGACCACGCCCCAGGCGACGAAGGCGACCACGCCGAGCAGCACCGCCAGCACGTAGTCCTGGGCGCGCCCGGTCTGCAGCGCGCGCACCCGGCGTCCGGCGTCGAGGAAGGCCACGCCGACCAGGTTGATGAGCCCGTCGATGACGTAGCGGTCGAACCAGCCCACCGCCCGGGCGACCGGCAGCAGGCCCTGGCGCCAGGCGCCCAGCCAGAAGCGGTCGACGGGCCCCGACAGGATGAAGGCCCGCAGCCCCGGCAGCAGGTCGCCGGTCCAGCTCCGGGTGCCGTAGCGCAGCACGCCGAGCCCGATGCCGCCGAGCCCGACCAGGGTCGCGGCGATCCCGACCGGGGTCAGCGCGAAGTGGTAGGGCTGCCCCCACAGCCCGGCCAGCGTGCCACCCGACAACCCCCCGCCCACCGCCAGCAGGCCCAGCACCGCCATCGGCAGCAGCATGGTCGCGGGCGCCTCGTGCGCGTGCGCGGCCTTCTCCGACGGAGGGCCGAAGAAGGCGATGGCGACGACGCGGGTCATGTAGAAGGCGGTCAGCCCGGCGGCCGCCAGCAGCAGCCCCAGCGGCCCCCAGTGCCCGGCGTGGGCCAGCTCCTCCAGCGCGAGGTCCTTGCTGAAGAAGCCGGCGAAGAGGGGGAAGCCGGCCAGCGCCAGCGCGCCCGCGATGAAGAGCACCGCCGAGGCGCGGGTCTTCGTCCACAGCCCGCCCATGTCGTGGATGCTGTTGCTGTGGACCGCGTGGATGGCGGCGCCCGCGCCCAGGAAGAGCAGCGCCTTGAAGAAGGCGTGGGTCGTCAGGTGGAAGTAGCCGCCCAGCAGGCTGCCCGAGCCCAGCGCCGCCACCATGTAGCCGAGCTGCGAGCAGGTGCTGTAGGCCAGCACCTTCTTGATGTCGTCCTGCACCACCGCCGTCACGGCCGCGACCAGGGCGGTGATGGCGCCCAGCCAGGCCATGAACGTCAGCAGGGCCGGCGCGGCCTCGAAGAGGGGGTAGGCGCGCACGACCAGGAAGACGCCCGCCGCCACCATCGTCGCCGCGTGCAGCAGGGCCGAGACCGGCGTCGGGCCCTCCATCGCGTCGGGCAGCCAGATGTGCAGGGGCACCTGGGCGCTCTTGCCCATCACGCCCACGAAGAGCAGCGCCGGCACCAGGGTCGTCACCGGGTCGGGCGCCGCCTGCTCGAAGGAGAAGGCGCCCGTCGCGCCGTACAGCACGACCAGCCCCAGCAGCAGGCCCATGTCGGCGAACTTGGTCACCCAGAAGGCCTTGACCGCCGCCCGGCCCGCGCTGGGCTTGGTCCAGTAGAAGCCGATGAGCAGGTAGCTGCACAGGCCGACCAGCTCCCAGGCCAGGAAGAGCTGGAGCAGGTCGGGCGCCAGGACCAGCCCGCCCATGGCCACGATGAAGAGCGAGTGCCAGGCGAAGTAGCGGCCCTGGTCGGGCTTGGGCTCACTGGCCATGTAGCCCAGGCTGTAGACCTGGACCGAGGCAGCGACCAGCGTCACCACGGCCAGCATGCTGGCGCTGATGCCGTCGACGTGCACGCCCAGCTCGGCGATGGTGCGCCCGCCGTGCACCAGCCAGGGCACCGTCCAGGTCAGCGGACCCTGGCCGCCGAGCACGCGCGCGAGCAGCGCCGCGCTGGCCGCGAAGGAGGCGACCGCCGTGCCCGCCGACAACCAGCCCGCCACGCGCCCGGCGTGGCGCAGGGGCCAGGCCAGGGCCAGCAGCACGAAGCAGGCCAGGGGCATCCCCAGCACCGCGAGGGAGAGGGAGAGCGTGGTCATCCCGACAGCCCCGACAGCTCGTCGACGTCGATGCCCTGCCGCCGCCGGTGCACCAGGATCACGATGGCCAGCCCGACCCCGACCTCGGCCACGGTGAGCGCCATGCCGAAGAGGGCGACGGCCTGGCCCAGGAGCTCGCCCTGGTAGCGGCCCAGCGCGACGAGGTTCAGGTTCACGGCGTTGGCCATCAGCTCGACGCTGAGCAGGATGGCGACGAGGTTCTTGCGGGTGAGCACCCCGTAGACCCCCACGCAGAACAAGGCCGCGGCCAAGAGCAGCCACGCGACCAGGGGAGGTCCGGCGGCCAGGCTCATGGCTGACGCTCCGGCGGCAGGCGCGAGGGCAGGCGGGGGATCTTCCGCGGCGGCCCGTCGGTGCGGGCCAGGACGATGGCGCCCACCATCGCCGCCAGCAGGAGCACGCCCAGCAGCTCGAAGGGCAGGACCAGGTCGGTGAGGATCAGCGCCCCCAGCGCCTGGGTGTCGGCCGGCATCGCCACCGACCCGCTCACCAGGGGCGGCGCCCGCAACAGCGTCGTCGCCAGCAGCGCGAACAGCAGCACCGCCACCACCGGCCCCCGCGCCCCGCCCTGCCCGCGCTCGACCAGCACCCGCGCGCCGCTGAGCCGCCGCGTCAGCATCACCGCGAACAGCATCAGGGTGACCACGCCGCCGGTGTAGAGCAGCACCTGGGCGGCCGCCAGGAAGTCGGCGTGCAGGACCACGTAGGCCACCGCCGTCGTCAGCAGCGCCACCGCCAGCCACAGCACGCCCCGCACCAGGTCGCGCGAGGTCACGACCATCGCCGCCGCGCCGAGCAGCACCACCGCGATCAGGCCGAAGGCCAGCCAGGCGCCCATCAGGCCCCTCCCTCGCCCGCGCCGCCGGCCGCCGTCGCACCGCCCGGCTCCTGCATCGCGATCAGCTTGCTGCCGTCGGCCCAGCTCGCCTCGGCGAGCTTCTCGTTGGCGTAGAGCTTCTCCATCGTCAGCAGCAGCTCGTTGCGGTCGAAGCCCGGCTGCTCCTGCACCCGCAGCATGACGATGGCGTCCGCCGGGCAGACCTGGACACACAGCTCGCAGGCGATGCAGGCGTTCAGGTCGAGCGTGAAGTCTGCGCACCAGCCGCGCTTCTTGCCCGTGTTCGGCGACTCGGCCTTGGGCCCGCCCGTCACCACGATGATCTGCGAGGGGCAGATCTTCTCGCACATCTTGCAGCCGATGCAGGCCTCGTCGCCGTGCGCATCGTGCACCAGCGCGAAGGTCGCCCGGTAGCGCTCGGCCCGCGGCCGCCGCTCCTTCCAGGGCAGCGGCGCCGTCACCTTGGGCCGGAACAGGTTGCGGAACCCGATCCCGAAGGCAGCGAAGGAGTCGGACAGGCTCATGTCAGGTGCACCCACAGGGCCGCGGCCATCACCAGCAGCAGCGAGCCCGGCACCAGCCACCTCCAGCACAGCTCCATGAGCTGGTCGCTGCGCAGGCGCAACAGCGACCACCGCACCCAGAAGATGCCGGCGAACAGGACCAGGGTCTTGAGCACCATCCAGTGCAGGCCCGCGCCCAGGGGGCCCATGTCCCAGCCGCCCAGGAACAGCGCCGCCCCCAGCGCGCTGGCGATGAAGGTGTGCAGGTACTCGGCCAGGTAGAACATGCCGAAGTTCATGCCGGTGTACTCGACGGTCACGCCGGCCACCAGCTCGCTCTCGGCCTCGGGGATGTCGAAGGGGATGCGGTTGGCCTCGGCCAGGGCGGTCGCCATGAACAGGCCGAAGGCCAGCGTCCCGGGCCCCGGCGGCCACAGCGCGAACCAGCGCAGCCCCTCCTGGGCCGCGACGATGTCGCCCAGCCGGAAGCTCTGGGCCAGCACGATCGGCACCGTCGCCGACAGCAGCAGGGGGATCTCGTAGGAGATGCCCTGGGCCACCGAGCGCATGCCGCCCAGCAGGGCGTACTTGTTGTTGCTGGCCCAGCCCGCCATCCACACCGGGAAGAGCATCAGGCTGGAGGCGGCCAGCGCGAAGAGCACGCCGACGTGCAGGTCGGCGCCCACCAGGCCCGGGCCCCAGGGGATCACGGCCAGGGGCACCAGGGCCGCCGTCAGCACCAGGAGCGGCGCCAGCAGGAAGAGGGGCCGGTCGGCAGCCGCCGGTACGATCTGCTCCTTCTGCAGCAGCTTGATCGCGTCGGCGATGAGCTGGCCCAGGCCCCAGGGCCCCACCTCGGTCGGGCCCGGGCGGTTCTGCAGCAGGCCCGCGAACTTGCGCTCGTACCAGATCGAGAAGGCCGCCACGCCCATGACGACGGCGACCACCACCAGGCCCAGGACCAGCCCGTGCAGCCAGGGGTTCTCGATCATCGGTCCACCTCGCCCAGGATGGGGTCGAGGCTGCCGATGATCACGACCACGTCGGACAGCGTGTGCCCTGGACAGAGGTAGGGCAGCAGCGACAGCGCGTGCAGCGAGGGGGGCCGGATCTTCAGCCGGTAGGGGTGGGGGCCGAGCTTGCGGTCGGTGTTGGCCAGCAGCCAGGTGCCCAGCTCGCCCCGCGGCGACTCGATGCCGACGTAGACCTGCTCGCCCTCCTGCAGCTTGACCGCGCCCGGCAGCTTGACCGGCTTGAGCGCGCAGATGGGCCCCTCGGGCACGCCTTGCAGCAGCAGCTTCGCCACCCGCGCGCTCTCCCGCAGCTCGTCGATGCGGACCAGCGCCCGCGCCAGGGCGTCGCCCTCGGTGCGCACCGGCACCCGCAGCTCTACCTGGTCGTAGGCGGCGTAGGGCGCGTCCCGCCGCAGGTCGAAGTCCACGCCGCTGCCGCGCAGGATGGGCCCCGAGGCCCCGCACTCCATCGCCAGCAGCGGGTCGATCACCGCGATCCCCCGGGCGCGCTGGTGGCAGATCGGGTTGTCGACCAGGAAGCGCTCGTACTCCTCGGAGCGGGCGACGATGCGGTCGAGCACCTCGATGGCCTTGCGATCCCAGCCCGCCGGCAGGTCGTGGCGGTTGCCGCCCACCGTGTGGGTGTTGTAGTGGAAGCGACCGCCCGTCAGCTCCTCGAACAGGTCGAGGATCAGCTCCCGCTCGCGCATGCAGTACAGGAAGACCGTGGCGCCGCCCCCGATGGCGCCGCCCATGTCCAGGCCCCAGGTGCCCACACTGATCAGGTGGCTGGCGATGCGCTGGATCTCGGCCAGGATCGTCCGCAGCACCTGGGCCCGCGGCGGCGGCTCCACCCCCAGCGCCGCCTCGAAGGCCATGTTCACGGCCAGCTCGTTCATCATCGGCGAGACGTAGTCGTTCTTGTCGACGATGGGCGTGATCTGCACGTAGGTCAGCTTCTCGCAGAGCTTCTCCACGCCTCTGTGCAGGTAGCCGACGTAGGGGATGGCCTTGACCACCGTCTCGCCGTCCAGCCAGACCTTCACGCGCAGCACGCCGTGGGTCGAGGGGTGCTGCGGGCCCATGTTCAGGGCCATCAGGTCCGCTTCCGGATCGTAGGTGGACAGATCCATGTGCGGGTCGGGCCAGCCCGGCGTGACCAGCTCGACCGGCACGCGCACGCCGCCCACCTCGGTCCACCGGGTGGCGAGCGAGGAGGAGACCGCCGGGGCCGCGCTCACCGCCACGGGAAGTGCCCCGTCTCGATGGCGTAGTCTCGGCGCAGGGGGTGCCCCGGCCAGTCGTCGGGCATCATCAGCCGCCGCGGGTCGGGGTGGCCCGAAAAGACGGTGCCCACCAGGTCGGACTGCTCCCGCTCCTGCCCGTCGGCGCCCGCCCAGATCCCCGCCAGCGAGGGGCTGCTCTCGCCGGTGGGGACCCAGACGCGGAAGGGGAAGGTCTGGGTCGGGCGGCCCAGGGTCGCGTGCGGCAGGCGGCGCACCCGGTAGGCCACCAGGGTGCGGTCGGGCAGCTCCCCCGCGGCGGGGAAGTGCGCCGCCGCGCAGTAGACGAAGAACCAGAAGTGGTGCTGCTCCTTGAGCGCCCGGGCGAAGTCGGTCAGCCGCTCCCGCGGGACCTCGGGGCCCTCCAGGGGCACGTCCTCCACGCCCAGGTGGTGCCGGCACCAGGTGACCACGTCCTCGGGCAGGGGCGGCTGGAGGACCGGCATCAGCCCTCCTCGCCCGGGTCCCGCGGAGCGGGCCGGGTGGGGGCCGGCGGCGCGTCGTGGCGGCGCAGCGCCCCCTCGGGGTCGAGCTGGCGCACGCTGTCGAGCTGGGCGGCGTCGATGGCCGGGTCGCGCGCCGGGTCGCCCAGCCGCGGGATGCTGGGCGCCTGCAGGCCGGCCACCGGGCGCTTGTCGGGCTCGACGAACTGCCCGGCCCGCTTGGTCCGGATCTTCTCCTGCAGCCGCCGCAGCCCCTCCAGCAGGTGGTCGGGGTTCGGCGGGCAGCCGGGCACGTAGACGTCGACGGGCATGAAGGTGTCCACGCCCGGCACCACGCTGTAGATGTCCCGGTAGAAGTCGCCCGAGATGGCGCAGGAGCCCATCGCGATGGCCCACTTGGGCTCGGGCATCTGGTCCCACAGCTTCTTGACCCGGGGCGCCATCTTCACCGTGATGGTGCCCGCGATGATCATCACGTCGCAGTGCCGCGGCGTGGCGCGGGGGATGGTGCCGATGCGGTCCAGGTCGAAGCGGCTGGAGCTGGCGGCCATGAACTCGATGCCGCAGCAGGAGGTCGCCATCGGGAAGACCCACAGCGACTTCTCGCAGCCCCAGGACAGCACCTGGTCGGCC
Organism: Myxococcota bacterium; assembly: GCA_023150805.1. Classification (GTDB taxonomy): domain Bacteria; phylum Myxococcota_A; class UBA796; order UBA796; family UBA2385; genus UBA2385. The sequence goes on from JAKLKF010000105.1 coordinate 20,632, forward strand.
GTGGTGAAGGCCAGGTCCAGGCCCGGCATGCGGGCCATGCCCTCGACCAGGTCGTAGAGGGGGTGGCGGAAGCTCTGCTCGCCTTCGTTCACTGCCACCGCAGCGCCCCCTTGCGGACCGCGTAGGCCCAGCCCAGCAGCAGGATGGCCGCGAAGGCGAACATCGCGACGATGGCGGTCCCGCCCAGCCCCTCGACGTTGAGCGCCCAGGGCAGGATGAAGACCGTCTCGACGTCGAAGAGCACGAAGAGCAGGGCCACCACGTAGTAGCGCGGGTGAAAACGGACCCAGGCCGCGCCGTCGGGCTCCTCGCCGCACTCGTAGGTGTCGGTCTTCAGCGGCGCGTCCACCCGCGCCTTCACGCCCAGCACGCGGGCGCCCACCAGCGCGGCAGCGGCCACCACCGCCGCGACGGCGACGAAGGCGGCGGCGGAGAGCCAGGCGGGATCCATGCTCGCTCGCGGGTGACGGGGACGGTCCACATTATGCCTCCGGGCACGCCCGCTCAAGCCGCAAAGTGGCGAGGCGCCGCAGGCGCGCGCCCGGAGCCGATCCTGTCGGCGAAGCAGCAGCGGAACCGCGGGGCCGCGCGCTACGTTGACGGCGCGAGGAGACCTGCATGTCGACATCCGCCCGCTTCCTGCCCCTGGCCCTCGGCCTGTCGGTGTCCCTGTCCCTGTCGGGGACCCTGCTGTCCTGCGGCGACAAGGACCCCGCCGACGACACCGGGCAGGAGACCGACACCGACACCGACACCGACACCGACACCGACACCGACACCGACACCGACACCGACACCGACACCGACACCGACACCGACACCGACACCGACACCGACACCGATTTCGATGCGGACTGCTGGGCCGACCCCACGGGTGCGGGTGACAGCACCACCATCCAGGGCTGCATCGACGCAGTCTCCGATGGCCAGACCGTCGGGATCGTGGCGGGCACCTGGTTCGAGAACCTGGACTTCGACGGCAAGGGAATCACGGTCCGAGGGCTCGGCGGGTCCAGCGCCGTCCGGATCGACGGAGGCGGACTGGGACCGGTGGTCGAGATGACGTCGGCGGAGACAGGCGCGGTCCTCGAAGGCGTGACGTTGACTGGTGGCACCGACACGCGGTTGGACTCCGGCTGGCGGGTGGGCGCCGGTCTGGCCGCGGACTCCGCGGAGTTCACCGTTCGAGACGTCGCGTTCCATTCGAACGAGACCTCTGAAGGCGGCTATGGCGGCGGGGTGTTCGCCTGGCAGTCCGACGTCACCATCGAAGACTGCGCGTTCCTCTCGAACCAGGCATACGATGGTGGGGCGGCCTACTTCTATGAGTCGACGATCGACCTGCAGGATGTCCGGTTCGAGGGCAACCGTTCGACGCACTGGTCGTCCGCCGGCAATGTCATCCTCCAGTGCTCGGAGGGATCGATCCGTGGGTCCACCTGGCTGGACAACGTGGCGGAGTACGGCTCCGCCCTGGCGGTGTATGCCTGCGGATCCGAGGAAGTGGTCATCGAGAACCTGCTGGCGGGACCGCAGGGCGCCGACTCAGGATACCTGGTCTACATCTACGGCAGTTCGTCGGTCCGTTCCGCCAGCGTGATCATCCGCGCGTCCATCTTCGCCGACGTCGACGACAACAATGCTGTCTACCTCTACTACTCTGACATCAGCACGCTCATAGAGAACGTCGTCTTCGCCGACTCCGAGGGCGTGGCAGTGGGTGGGTACACCAGCGACGTGCAGATCAGGAACTCGATCTTCGTGGGCAACGACACCGCCTACGAGTCCGGCGCCTCCGTCACCTCCTCCCTCTTCTTCGGCAACCGGTCCATCACCTCCGGCACCTCCCCGGTCGGGACCGACGGCAACATCTCCGAGGACCCGGTCTTCGTGGACTACTCCTCGGACGGCGATCCCACCAACGACGACCTCAGGCTGGATGTGGGCAGCCCGGCCATCGACGCCGGCAGCTCGGCATCGGCCTACGACGACCCCGACGGGAGCCGCAACGACATGGGCGCCTTCGGTGGGCCGGCTGGAGACTGGACCCCGGCCTGGTAGCCGCGACCGGCCGCCGCAGGCCCCCCCGGCGCCTGCCGGGTGCATACTTCCGGCCTGGAAGCTCGGGAGCGCCCATGCCCGTCGTCTTCTCCGGCCTCATGTGCCACGCGCCCATCGTCCACCCCCACGTGGCCGGCGCGGACGCCTGGCGCTGCCTGGCCACCACCCGCGCCATGCGCGAGGTGGCCGCGCGCGCCGTCGCCGCCCGCCCCGACCGCCTGGTCCTGGTCTCGCCGCACTCCCCTCGCCTGCCTGGGACCTTCGCGGCCTGGGGCGGCCGCCACCAGGGCGACCTGGCCGACTTCCGGGCGCCGGAGGTGGCCGTCGACCTGCCCGACGCGCCCGAGGTGGCCCTGGCCCTGCACCTGCCCCTGGTCCCCTCGCGCGGGGCCTGGCTGGACCACGGCGCGGTCGTGCCCCTGGCCTTCCTGTGGGAGGCCGGCTGGCGGGGCCCGACCGCGGTCCTGGCCCTGCCCGGCCGCGAGCCCCCAGACGCCCAGGCCATCGGCCGCGCACTGGCCCACCTGGCCGGGCGGACCGCCGTCATCGCCAGCGGAGACATGAGCCACCGCCTGAAGCCGGGCGCCCCGGCGGGCTACGACCCGGAGGCGCGCAGCTTCGACCTCGCCTTCGTCGAGGCGCTGCAGGAGGACGACTGGCCGGCCGCGCTGCGGGCCCAGCCTCGCGCCCGCGCCGCCGAGGACGTGGTCGACAGCACGGCGGTCGCCATGGCGGCGGCCGGCGCCCCCCAGCAGGCCGAGGTGCTCGCCTACGAGGGCCCGTGGGGCGTGGGCTACGCCGAGGCCGTGCTGGCCGATCCCCAGCCGCCGCTCTACGCCGTCGCCCGCCGGGCCATCCGCGACCTGGTGGCGGGCCGACGCCGGCCGCCGCCCGCCGACGGGCCGCCCTCGCAGGGGGTCTTCGTCTCCCTGCACCAGCAGGGCGAGCTGCGGGGCTGCATGGGGCACGTCGAGCCCCGCCACGGCAGCCTGTACGAGGAGGTCGTGGACGTGGCCCGCCTGGCCGCCAGCCGCGACCCGCGCTTCCCGCCGGTGCGCGCCGACGAGCTGGACGGCATGGAGATCGAGGTGAGCGTGCTGGAGCCGCCCGAGCCGGCCTGGGGCCCCCAGGACCTGGACCCCGCGGTCTACGGCGTGATCGCCACCAGCGTCGACCACCCCGGGCGCGGGGCCCTGCTCCTGCCCGGCCTGGAGGGAGTGGACACCGTCGAGCAGCAGCTCGCCATCGTCCGCCGCAAGGGGGGCATCAGCCCGCACGAGGCCGTCACCCTCGAGCGCTTCACCGTGCGCAAGGAGGCGGCGCCATGAACGCCCCCCTCTCCCCCGAGCCGACCGACCTGCACCCCGGGCGCTGGTGGCACGCCGAGGGCGACCGCTTCGTCTGCGACCTGTGCCCGCGCCGCTGCCACCTGCGCCCCGGGCAGCGGGGCTTCTGCTTCGTGCGCCAGGCCACCGACCAGGGCATCGCGCTGACCACCTGGGGCCGGTCGACCGGCTTCTGCGTCGACCCCGTCGAGAAGAAGCCGCTGCACCACTTCCTGCCCGGCACGCCCGTGCTCAGCTTCGGCACCGCCGGCTGCAACCTGGGCTGCCGCTTCTGCCAGAACTGGGAGATCAGCAAGGCGCGGGAGCTGGACGCCCGCATGGACCACGCGCCCCCCGACGCCATCGTCGCGGCCGCGCGGAGCACGGGCAGCCGGTCGGTGGCCTTCACCTACAACGACCCGGTGATCTTCGCGGAGTACGCGCTCGACGTGGCCGCGGCCTGCCGACCCGCGGGCATCCGCACGGTCGCCGTCACCGCCGGCTACCTCACCACCGAGTCGCGGGCGGACTTCTTCGCCGGGATGGACGCCGCGAACGTCGATCTGAAGGCCTTCACCGAGGGCTTCTACAAGCGCCTGTGCTACGGCGAGCTGGCGCCGGTCAAGGAGACCCTGGCCTGGCTGGCCCACCACAGCCGCTGCTGGCTGGAGATCACGACCCTGCTCATCCCGGGCGAGAACGACGGCGACGCCGAGCTGCACGCGCTGGCGGCGTGGGTGCGCGAGGCGCTGGGCCCGCAGGTGCCGCTGCACTTCTCCGCCTACCACCCGGACTTCCGGCTGACCAACCCACCGACCCCCGCCACGACCCTGACCCGCGCCCGGCGGATCGCCCGGCAGGAGGGGCTCTGGTACGTCTACACCGGCAACGTCGACGACCCCGAGGGCGGCTCGACCTGGTGCCCGGGCTGCGGCGCCCTGCTGATCCAGCGGGACGGCTACCGCCTGGGCAGGTGGAGCCTGGACCCGGCACGGCCGGGCCACTGCGCGGCCTGCGGCCTGAGCATCCCCGGCGTCTTCGAGGCGCAGCCCGGCCGCTGGGGCGGTCGCCGCCAGCCGGTGCGCATCGACGCCATGCAGCCGTGACGCTGGACCTGGCGGCGCTGCCCGACCTGCTGCGCGCCGCTCGCCCCCGGCGGCACCGCTGGGCCTACCGCTGGCGCCGGGCCGCCGTGGCCGTGGTGCTCCGCCCGGGACCCGCGGGCCCCGAGCTGCTGCTGATCCAGCGCGCCGAGCGGCAGGGCGACCCCTGGTCGGGGGACGTCGCCCTGCCCGGCGGGATGGCCGGCCCGCTCGACCGCTGCGCCCACGACGTCGCGGCCCGCGAGGTCCAGGAGGAGGTGGGACTGCACCTGCCGCCCCCGCTGGGCCGGCTGCACGAGCAGCTCGCCTTCGAGCCGCGGACGCTGCGCCCCATGCCCTTGACCCCGCTCGTCTACACGGTCCCGCCCGACACGGAGGTCCGGCCCGACGGGCGCGAGGTGGTCGCGGCCCGCTGGGTGCCGTGGTCGGTGCTCGCCGACCCGAGCCGCCGCAGCCGGCGCCGCCGCAGGATCGGCCCGCTGCACCTGGCCTGGCCCCACGTGGACATCGGCGCCGCCTGGCTGTGGGGCCTGACGCTGCGGGTCGTCGACGACCTGGCCGAGCACGCCGGCCGCTGACTCAGCAGCCGGAGGGCTCCAGCCCGGGGTCGAAGTCGACGTCCACCTGCTCGGCCTGCAGCTGCAGCGAGAGGGTCGCGCAGGCCGGCTCGCCGTCGCTGCAAGCCAGGCACTCGCCGCCCATGTTCTCCACCAGCTCGCAGACGTCGGTGTCCGCCGAGAGGCTTCCGCCCAGCAGGTCCCGGGTGTCGATCACCGCCGTCAGGACCGCGTCGTCCCACAGGCTGCCGTCGGTGGTGACGTGCGCCTGCAGGTCGAGCCCCGCCAGCTCCACCGGCTTGCCGCCGATGTTGATCTCGGTCTGGCCGTCCTCGATCACGAACTCGGGGTTGCTCGACCAGTCCGCCCGCGGCAGGTCGTAGACCGGCTCGCAGGGGTTCTGCGTCCCGTCCTCGGCCGCCAGGGCCATGACGATGTCCAGCAGGCCGCTGCCCTCGGCGACGACGTGGAAGAGCAGCTCCTCGTCGGCCACCTGGGGGATCAGGGCCTGCAGGCCGGCAGGCTCCAGCACCGTCATGTCGGCGAGGAAGGCGCTGTAGGTCCGCCCGCTCAGGCCGACCGAGACCTGGTCGGCGGGGGCCTGCTCCTCGGCGGGGCCGGCCGTGGTCTGCTCGTCCTCCATGACGTCCAGGCCGATGGAGCCGCAGCCGGCCAGGCCGAGGGCGAGCGCGGCGGGGAGGAGGGAAGCGACGCGGCGGGTGAGCATGCGACCTCCGAGCGATGCAGACAGCTACGCAACCCACCCCGCGCCGCCCAGCCGCGCCGCGTGAAGATCCGGTGTCTACGCAGGCTCGATGACGAAGGCGGCGCCGCCGTGCCCGGGGTCCGCCCCCGGGGCGCCGACGACGACCGTCCGCCCCCAGACGGCGACCGCCTCCCCGACCCGGGACCAGGCCACCCGGTCGTCGTCGCCGGCCGGCTGGAAGGCCAGCCGGTGGACCCAGCGGTCCCCCTCGCGCTCGAAGACGTGGGCGGCGCCCGCGGCGGGGGCGCCCGCGGCCTGCTGGCCGGGCGCCCCCACGACCAGCACGCCGCCGTGCAGCGCGACCGCCTCCCCGAA
>JAKLKF010000106.1 GCA_023150805.1 Myxococcota bacterium
GGCGCTGACCAGGGCGGCGCCGTACCGCTCGGCCAGCTCCAGGGCCAGGTCGGTCTTGCCGGCGGCGGTGGGCCCCCCCAGCAGCAGGAGGGGCGAGGTGGTCGGAGGGTCGCTCACGGGCGCCCCCTGCCCAGGCGTCGGGCCAGCTCGGCGCCGTCCAGGCGCAGGCCCAGGCCCGGCTCGGCCAGGTCCAGCCCCTCGACCAGGCCCTTCAGCTCGTAGGGGGACAGCGGCCGGCCCTCCAGGTCGGCGCCCGCGCGGGCCAGGGCGGCCCGCAGCTCCCCCTCCCCTGCCCCGCCGGCCAGCGCCTCGGCCGCCGCGCGCGCCACCCGCTGCGGATCGGCCGCGCCCAGGGCCGGCGGCAGGGCCGACAGGCGCAGGGTGCCCCCCCCGAAAGGCTCCAGCTCCACGCCCAGGGCCAGCAGGCGTGCCTGGCCGGCCTGCACGGCGGCCTCCTCGGCGGCCGAGGCGTCGACCAGCGCGGGCACGAGCAGGGGGCGCGGCCCCTGCCCCTGGGCCAGGGCGCGGCCGATCGCCTGGGCCTGGGCGGCGGCCAGGTCCACCACGACCAGGTCGGCGCCGTGCTCGCACACCAGCCACCGCCGCGCGCCCAGGCCGAGCAGGCGCAGCGGGCCCGGGCCGGTCGGGTCGAGGCGGACCGGCGCGGCGGGACGCGCGGGCGGCTCGGGCCGTCGCGGGGCGGCCTCGCGCGGCGCGGGCGGGGGTTCCGGGAGTGGCTCCACCGGCAGGAGCGGATCTTCGCGCACCAGGAGAGGCGCGGGCGCGGGCTCCAGGCCCGGCAGCAGGCCCTGGCCGGCGCCGGGCTCCGAACGGGGCCGGGCCACCCCGCGCGGCCCCACCAGCGCCGCGGGCCGGATCCCCTGCCGCGTCAGCGCCTGGCGCAGCCCCTCGGTCAGCGCGCGGGCCACGTCCTGGGCGTCGCGGAAGCGCACCTCGGCCTTGGCGGGGTGCACGTTGACGTCGACCCGCTCGGCCCCGATCCGCAGGTCCAGCACCACCGTCGGGTAGCGGCCGTTGGGCACCAGGCCCCGGAAGGCGTCCAGCACCGCCCGCCGCAGCAGCGGGTCCCGCACCGCCCGCCCGTTCACGTAGAGCCACAGGCTGTCCCGGGCGCTGGCCTGCCCCAGCCCCGGCGGCGAGGCCAGCCCCCGCGCCGACAGCCCGCCGGCGACCTCGGGCGCCTGCACCTCCACCGGCACCAGGCTGGCCGCCTCCTTGCCCAGCAGCGCCTCGGCCCGCGCCCCCAGCTCCACGCCGCCCTGCGACCGCAGCAGCGGCCGCCCCTCGTGGAAGAGCTCCACGCTGACGTCCGGCCGCACCAGGGCCTGCCGCAGCAGGGCGTCCTGGCAGTGGGCCAGCTCGGTCTGCTCGGTCCGCAGGAACTTGCGCCGCGCCGGCAGGTTGTAGAAGAGCGAGCGCACCACCACCTTGGTGCCCGGCGGGCAGCCGGCGTCGCGCACGTCGACCAGCCGCCCGCCGTCGATGACGATCCGGGTGCCCACCTCCTGGTCGGCGCGGCGCGTCGTCAGCTCGAAGCGGCTCACGGCCGCGATGCTGGGCAGGGCCTCGCCGCGGAAGCCGAAGGTGTGGATGGCGAACAGGTCCTGCTCGGTGCGCAGCTTGCTGGTGGCGTGCCGCTCCACGCAGAGCATGGCGTCCTGGCGGTCCATGCCCGCGCCGTCGTCCTCGACCTGGACCAGGTCGCGCCCGCCGCCCCGCAGGGTCAGGCGCAGGTGCCGACCGCCCGCGTCCAGCGCGTTCTCGACCAGCTCCTTGACCACGCTGGCTGGCCGCTCCACCACCTCGCCGGCGGCGATCTGGTTGATCAGCCGGTCGTCCAGGACCTGGACGCGCGCGCTCACCCCTGCTTCTCCTCCCCCGGGCGCCGCTTCTGACGGATCTGCAGGCGGATCGGCGTGCCCTGGAAGCCGAAGACCTCGCGCAGCTTGTTCTGCAGGTAGCGCTTGTAGGGGTCCTTCACGCCGTCGGGGGTGTTGGCCCAGATGACGAAGGTCGGCGGCCGCACCCGCGCCTGGGTCATGTAGTTGAGCTTGACGGGGTGGTGGTGGAGCTGGGGCACGCTGTAGGCCGTGACCGCGTCCTCCAGGAAGCGGTTGGCCCGCGCCGTCGAGATGCGCTTGTCGAACTCGGCGTAGACCTGCTCGACCAGGGGCAGGATGCGGTGGCAGCCCTTGCCGGTCAGGGCCGAGATGTACAGCCGCGGCGCCCAGGACAGCTGCGGCAGGTAGCGATCCAGCTCGTCGTCCACCACGCCGACGTTGCGGTCCTCGGACTCCCGGACCTTGTCCCAGCGGTTGACCAGCACGATGCAGGCGCGGCCGCGATCTTCGATCAGGGCCGCCAGGCGGGTGTCCTGCTGCGTCGCGCCCAGCTCGCCGTCGATCACCAGCAGCACGACGTGGCAGCGCTCGATGGTGCGGATGGCCCGCAGGCTGGCCCAGCTCTCGACCCGGTCGTCGATCTTGGCGCGCCGCCGCACGCCGGCGGTGTCCACCAGCCGGTAGCGCCGCCCCTCGACCTCCAGCACGCTGTCGACGGCGTCCACGGTGGTCCCGGGCGCGTCGTGCACGACGTGCCGCTCCTCGCCCAGCAGGCGGTTGACCAGGGTCGACTTGCCGATGTTCGGGCGGCCCAGCACCGCGATGCGGATCTCGCCGGGCTCGCCCTCCTCCTCGGGCTCGATGGGGGCGTCGGGGCGCGACAGGGGGAACCCGTCCTCGTCCACCTCCTCGCCCCAGCCCTCGTCCTCGTCGTCGGCCCAGGTGTCGGACGCCTCGGCCTCGTCGTCGACCTCGCCCTCCGCCGGGGCCGGCAGCCGCTCCTCCACGGCCTGCCACAGCTCCCAGACGCCGCGGCCGTGCTCGGCCGAGATCGGCATCAGCGTGTCCAGGCCCAGGCTCCAGAACTCGGCGGCGTCGTCGTCGTGCTTGGGGCTGTCGCACTTGTTGACCACCAGCAGGATGCGCCCGCGCGCCTCGCCGCCGGGCCCCATGCGCTGCCCGGCCCGCTTGCGCAGGATGTCCGCCGCCAGCTTGTCGGCCGGCGTCAGGCCCGCCTGGCGGTCGACCACGAACAGGATGACGTCGGCCTCGTCGATGGCGGCCTCGGCCTGGGCGCGCACCACCACGAACAGGTCGTCGTCGGGCTCGGGCTCGAAGCCGCCGGTGTCGACGATCACGACCGGCCGGCCCAGGGCGTGGCTCACGCCGTAGTTGCGGTCGCGGGTGACGCCGGGGCGGTCGTCGACCAGGGCCTGGCGCGAGCCGACCAGGCGGTTGAACAGGGTGGACTTGCCCACGTTGGGGCGTCCCACGATGGCGATGACGGGAGACATGGAGCTTGCCTGGCGACGGTCGTCGACGGGAGGGGAAGCGGCGCGCGGGAGGAGGAGGCGGGTCGGCTACTCGTAGCCGAACTCGCGCAGGGCGCGGCCGGAGCTGGTCCACTTGGGGTTGACGGCGACGTGCAGCTCCAGGAAGACCGAGGCCCCCAGCAGGCGCTCGATCTCCTTGCGGGCCAGGGTGCCCACCTGCTTGAGCATGGCGCCGCCCTTGCCGATGATGATGCCCTTCTGGCTGTCCCGCTCGACCACGACGCGGGCCATGATGTGCACCCGCGGCCGGTCGCTCTCCCGCTCCTCCTCGTCGAAGAGCTCGATCTCCACCGCGGTGCTGTAGGGCACCTCCTGCTGGGTCAGGTGGAAGATCTTCTCGCGGATCAGCTCGGCGACGATGAAGCGCTCGGGCGCGTCGGTCACCTGGTCGGCCGGGTAGGGCGGCGGCCCCTCGGGGAGCTGCTCCCGCCACAGCTCGACCAGGCGCGGCACCCCCTCGCCCTTCATGGCGGAGACGGGCACCAGCTCGGCCTGGGGCAGCAGCGCGTGCACTGCCTCCATGATGGGCAGGAGCAGCGGCTTGCTGACCAGGTCGACCTTGTTCAGCGCGACGGTGACGAAGGCGGGGTCGGCCTGCTCGATCATCTGCACCAGGGCCTGCTCGCCCTTGCCCAGGATCTCCTGGCCCTTCTGGGCGGCGGCCGCCAGCGGCACGACGTCGACCACCCAGCACACGGCGTCCACCTCGGCCAGCGAGCTGACCGCGGCCTGCACCATCGCCTTGTTCAGGCGGCTCTTCGCGACGTGGATCCCGGGGGTGTCGACCAGCACGGCCTGCAGGCCCGGCTCGGTGTAGATGCCGACCACCCGGTTGCGGGTGGTCTGGGGCTTGGCGGAGACGATGGACAGCTTCTGGCCCAGCACCTGGTTGAGCAGGGTGCTCTTGCCGGCGTTGGGGCGGCCGACCAGGGCGACGAAGCCGGCGCGGTGAGGCGCGGCCGAGGCGGGCTCGGCCGGGGTCGGGTCGGAGGAGGGATCGGCGGGCGGATCGACGGGGGGAGGCACGGACATGGGCGGCCTGTAACCGCGCGGGCGTCCCCGGGCTGGCCCGACCGTCGCGGCGGCGGGGGGACATCGGTCATCCGACCGATGCAATCCGGATCTCTGGATCCATAGACTGGACGCCTCCCCGCCCCTGCCCCTCCCGTCCCCGGAGCGAGCCATGCCTGGTGCCGTCGACACCCTCTTCCCCCTGCTGCTGCGCGAGTGGAAGGAGAGCTGGGTCCAGGCGACCAACGCGCCCGGCGAGCTGAAGTGCAAGGTCGAGCAGGCCTGGGGCGAGGGCTTCGCCACCGGGGAGGAGCTGATCGCCGCCATGGACGCGGCCGGCGTGGACTGCGCCTTCGCCACCGACCTGCTGGCCTGGTCCTACACGCGCCAGGAGCGCTTCGCGCTGGACATGACCGAGCGCATCCACGAGCTGAGCCTGCGCTACCCCGGGCGCATCTACGGGCTGGCCGACTACGACCCCCTCCACATCCGCGCCTCGCTGCAGAAGCTCGAGCACGACGTCAAGGTGCGCGGCTTCAAGGGCGTGTACGTCCACATCTACGGCTACGACATCGGGCTCGACCACCGCAGGATGTACCCGCTCTACGCCCTGTGCGAGCAGCTGGGCGTCGTCGTCACCATGCAGATCGGCCACGTGCTGGAGGCCATGCCCAGCGAGCACGGCCGCCCCATGCAGCTCGACCGCATCGCCTGCGACTTCCCGGGCCTGACCCTGGTGGGCACCCACACCGGCTACCCCTGGGTCGAGGAGGCGCTGGCCGTCGCGATGAAGTGGCCCAACGTCCACCTGTCCACCAGCGCCTGGCTGCCCCGCTACCTGCACCCCGCCTTCCTGCAGTACATGAAGGGCGGGGCCGGCAGCCAGAAGGTGATGTTCGGCACCAACGGGCTGTCCTGGCAGCGCTACCTGGCGGACTTCGAGCAACTGGGCATCCCCGCGCCGCGCGCCGAGCAGATCCTGTCCGGCAACGCGCGCCGCGTCTTCGGCATCTGACCCCCACGAGGACGGTCCCCATGCACGGCTTCGAGATGGTCGAGGTGGGCCAGCCCCTGCGGCCCGTGGACAGACCCCTGCCCCCTCCGGGGCCCGACGAGGCCCTGGTCGAGGTCGCCGGCTGCGGCCTGTGTCACACGGACCTGGGCTTCTTCTACGACGGGGTGCGGACCCGGCACCCCCTGCCCCTGGTGCTGGGGCACGAGATCTCCGGCGTGGTGGTGGACGCGGGCCCCGCCGGGCGGCACCTGGTCGGCCAGGCCGTCGTCGTGCCCGCCGTCATCCCCTGCGGCGCCTGCGAGGACTGTCGCGCCGGGGCCCCCATGATCTGCAAGGCCCAGGTGATGCCCGGCAACGACCGGGACGGCGGCTTCGCCTCCCAGGTGCTGGTGCCGGCGCGGGGGCTGTGCCCGGTGCCCGGCTACGGCGGGGATCCCGACGCGCCCCTGGGCCCCGCGGGCCTGAGCCTGCGCCACCTCTCCGTCCTCGCCGACGCCGTCTCCACCCCCTACCAGGCCCTGCGGCGGGCCGGCGTGAAGGCCGGCGACGTCGTCGTGGTCATCGGCCTCGGCGGGGTCGGGGGCTACGCCGCACAGCTCGCGGCGGCCCTGGGCGCCTGGGTGGTGGGCATGGACCTGGACGCCGACCGACTGGGCCGCGCGGCGGGGGTGGAGCTGCGGCTGGACCCCCGCGGCCAGGCGGGCAGGGAGCTGCGCCAGCGGATCCTGGCCTGGGCCCGGGAGCAGGGCCTGCCGACGACGCGGTGGATCATCCTGGAGTGCTCGGGCTCGACCGGAGGCCAGGCCACGGCCTTCGACCTGCTGGTCCACGGCGCCACCCTCTGCGTGGTCGGCTTCACCATGGGCAGGCTGGAGCTGCGACTGTCCAACCTGATGGCCTTCGACGCCCGGGCCCTGGGCAACTGGGGCTGCGACCCGGCCCTGTACCCCGAGATCGTGCAGCTCGCGCTGTCCGGCGCCATCGACCTGGTCGGGCAGACCGAGCTGCGCCCCCTCGCCGACATCGCGCAGGCCTTCGACGACGTGCACGCCCACCGCGCCAACCGCCGCATCGTCCTGGTGCCCTGAGGTGACCATGAGCCCCCCCATCCGGACCGAGACCCTGCGCGAGGGGGGCGTGGAGCGGATCACGCTCTGCCGCCCGCCCGCGAACATCCTGGACATCGAGACCTGCGCCGCGATCCGCCAGCACCTGGCGACGCTGGCGGGCCGCCCGTCGCTCCGCCTGCTGGTCTTCGACGCCGACGGGGATCACTTCAGCTTCGGCGCCAGCGTGGCCGAGCACCTGCCGGCACGGGTGCAGGAGATGCTGCCCGGCTTCCACCGGCTCTTCGTCGAGCTGGAGGCGCTCGACCTGCCGACCGCCGCCGCCGTGCGCGGGCGCTGCCTGGGTGGTGGGGCCGAGCTGGCCACCTGGTGCGGCTTCGTCCACGCCGCGCCCTCCGCCGCCATCGCGGTGCCCGAGGTCCGGCTGGCGGTCTTCCCGCCTGTCGCGGCGGCGGCCTGGCGCTGGCGCGTCGGCGGCGCCCGGGCCTGCCAGCTCGTCACCACCGGCGCCACCGTGCGGGCTGAGGACGCCCTGGCCATCGGCCTGGTCGACCGGATCTGCGACGATCCCCTCGCCTCGTTGCTCGACCTGTACGACCGCGACCTGGCCTCGCTCTCGCCCTTCGCGCTGCGCCAGGCGTGGAAGGCCGGCCGCGCCCCCCTGCGCCGCGCCCTGCGGGACGAGCTGCCGGCCCTGGAGCGGGCCTACCTGCACGAGCTGATGGCCCACCCCGACGCCGTCGAGGGGCTGACCGCCTTCGTCGAGAAGCGCCCGCCCACCTGGAGGACCGCGTGAGCCCCACCCCCGACGACCCGACCGCCGCCCGGGCCCGGCGCCAGCAGATCGTCGCCTGGGCCCGCGACCTGTACGAGGACCTGGACTTCGGCTCCGTCCACCGCTGGCTGGCCCAGGCGCCCGGGCGCAAGGCCTGCGGCTACCTGCCCGTCTACGTGCCGCGCGAGATCATCCACGCCGCCGGGATGCTGCCGGTCGGCGTGCACGGCGGCGGCAGCATGGAGATCATCCGGGGCGACGCCTACTACCAGAGCTACATCTGCCACCTGCCGCGCTCGGTGGTCGAGCTGGGCCTGACCGGGCGGCTGAAGTGCCTGTCGGCCATGCTCTTCCCCAGCACCTGCGACGTGATCCGCAACCTGTCCGGCATGTGGCAGGTCCTCGAGCCGGGGACCTACGTGCGCTACGTCGACCTGCCCCAGGTCAACGAGCCGGCGCGCGCGGTCGACTTCTGGCGGGGGGAGCTGGCCCACCTGCTGCGCGACCTGTCGGCCTGCACCGGCCGGACCGTCACCGACGAGGATCTCTGGCGGTCCGTCGCCGTGTACGACGAGCAGCGGGCCCTGGTGCAGGACCTGTACGACGCCCGGCGGGAGCAGCCCTGGCGGATCCCCTCGGAGGAGCTGTACCTGCTCCTGCGCGCCGCCGAGGTCGTGCCCGTCGAGGAGTGGCTGCCCGTCGCCCGCGACTACCTCTCGGTGACGGCCCAGGACCCCGGCCGCCCCCGGGACAACGCGCGGGTCGTCGTGGTGGGGGCCTTCTGCGAGCAGCCGCCGCTGGGCCTGCTCAAGACCATCGAGCGGGCGGGCTGCTACATCGTCGACGACGACCTGCTGCTGGGCAACCGCCTGGTGCAGGGCGCCGTCCCCCGCGACGGCGATCCGCTGACCTGCCTGGCGCGGGCCCTGCTGTTCCAGCACCGCGAGAGCAGCATCCTCTACGAGCCGGACCCCGGCGCGAAGATGCGCTCGATCCCGCGGCGGGTCGAGGCGGCGCGGGCCGACGGGGTCATCTTCGCCGCGCCCAGCTTCTGCGACCCGGCCCTGCTCGACCGGCCGATGCTGCGCGAGGGCGCCGAGGCGTCGAAGATCCCCTGCATCGCCTTCAAGTACGCGGAGAACACGGGGCAGTTCCAGCAGTTCCGGGAGCAGGCCGGGACCTTCTCCGACTCGATCAAGCTCTGGCTGGGCACGCGCGCGGAGCGTGAACAGTCCGCCCCCCAGGGAGGTGCCCGGTGAAGGACCGCTCCATGCTGCTCCAGAAGGAGATGATCGCCGAGCACTTCCGCCGGCTGGAGGCGGCGCCGCAGACCGGCGAGAAGGTGGTCTACACCTTCGTGCCCGGCAACCTGACGGAGCTGATCCGCAGCTTCGGGGCCCTGCCCCTGCTGCCCGAGATCAACGCCCTGCAGTCGGGCATGCGCGGCAAGTCCAAGGGCTACATCGCCGAGGCCGAGAAGGCCGGCCACAGCGCCGACGTCTGCACCTACGTCAAGGCCGACATCGGCATGATGATGAGCGGGAACATCGGGCCCACCGGCACGAAGCTGCCGCCGCCGGACCTGCTGCTGCTGTCGTACACCGGCTGCTACACCTTCATGAAGTGGTTCGAGCTGCTGCGCGAGAAGTACCAGTGCCCGACCGTCTTCCTGCAGATCCCCTACCAGGGGGACGGCACCCTGCTGCCCGAGCACCGGGACTACGTGGTCGAGCAGCTCCGCCAGGACGTCATCCCCGCCCTGGAGAAGGTGACGGGGCGCCCCTACGACGAGGCCCGCCTGCGCGAGCTGCTCGCGCTCAGCGCCCGGGCCGAGGACGACCTGGTCGCGGTGCTGCACTCCGCGAAGCAGAAGCCGAGCCCCATCGACAGCTACTTCGGCGGCGTCTACTACATCGGCCCCATCTTCAGCGCCTTCCGCGGCACGCCCGAGGGGGTGGAGTACTACCAGGCCCTGCGCGAGGAGGTCGAGGAGCGGGCCGCCGCCGGCGAGGGGCCGATGACGCCCAGCGGGCGGCTGGATGATCAACAGTTCCGCCTGGTGGTCGAGGGGCCGCCCAACTGGACCAGCTTCAACCAGTTCTGGGAGATGTTCAGCGACGAGGGCGCCGTCGTGGTCGCCAGCACCTACACCAAGGTCGGGGGCACCTACGACTTCGGCTTCCGCCACGACCCGGCCGACCCGCTGGGCACCCTCGCCGACTACTGCGGCGGCTGCTACACGAACCACAACCTGCCCGGCCGCATCGACATGCTGGTCGAGTACGTCCGGCAGTACCAGGCCGACGGCTTCCTCATCAACTCGGTGAAGAGCTGCAACAGCTTCTCGGCGGGGCAGCTGCTCATCCTGCGCGAGGTGGAGAAGCGCACGGGCATCCCCGGCGGCTTCATCGAGAGCGACCTGGTCGACCCGCGCTACTTCTCGGCGGCCAACATCAAGAACCGGCTCGAGAGCTACTTCCAGATGCTGCGCGAGCGCCGGCGCGCCGGGGGGCAGGCCGCCTCTCCGGCCGCTCCCCCCGCCGCCGGGAGGGCGCCATGAGGTGCTACGTCGGGGTCGACCTGGGCTCGACCACCACCAAGGCCGTCGTCCTGGGCGAGGACGGCCGGATCCTGGGCCGCGGCATCACCAACTCGCGCGCCAACTACGACCTGGCCGCCGACGTGGCGCGCACCGAGGCCTTCGTCACCGCCCGCTTCGGCCTGCTGCGCCGCGAGGTCCAGCGCTCCGCCGGCGACGCGCGACTCTCCGCCCTGCTGCGGGCCTTCCGCCTGGAGCAGACGCTGGCCCAGCTCCAGCGCCTCGCCGCGGCGCTGCACGCCGAGATCGACCACGCCGTGGCGCCCGCCCTGCGGCAGGGCACCCACGACGCCATCGACGAGATCATCGACCGCTCGCGCCAGGAGGAGGAGCAGGTCTTCCTGCTGCCCGATCCGCCCCTGCGCAGCGACTTCTTCCGCGACGTGGCCGGCTCGACCTTCTCGCGGCTGGCCGAGGAGCTGGCCAACCGCGACGGCGCCAGCTTCGACCTGCTGCTGGGCCTGTACGACAAGTGCATCATCCAGGTCGAGAACACCCCCTTGGAGCTGGGCTTCCACGACCACATCGGCGCGGCGCTCGCCCGCATCGGCGACCCGCCCGAGGTCCGCGCCGGGGTGCAGGCGGCCACGGCCATGGCCTTCGACGCGGCCGTCACCTGCGGCACGGGCTACGGCCGCGCCCGCCTGCCCTTCCCCAAGGAGTGGATCCGCTCGGAGATCCTCTGCCACGGGCTGGGGGCGCACGCGATGTTCCCTCGCACCCGGACGGTGCTCGACATCGGCGGCCAGGACACCAAGGCCATCCAGGTCGACGGCGAGGGCATCGTCACCAGCTTCCAGATGAACGACCGCTGCGCGGCGGGCTGCGGGCGATACCTTGGCTACATCGCCGACGAGATGAACATCGGACTGCACGAGCTGGGACCGATCGCCGAGCAGAGCACCCGCAAGGTGCGCATCAACAGCACCTGCACGGTCTTCGCCGGGGCCGAGCTGCGCGAGCGGCTGGGCGTGGGCGAGCGGCGCGAGGACATCCTGGCCGGCCTGCACCGCGCGGTCATCCTGCGGGCGATGTCCCTGCTGGCCCGCTCCGGCGGCATCGAGGACGAGTTCACCTTCACCGGGGGCGTGGCCAACAACCCGGCGGCGGTGCAGGCGCTGCGCGAGCTGGTCGAGGAGAACTACGGGCGGCGCACGCTGAACATCTCGCCGGCCAGCATCTACACGGGCGCCCTGGGCGCCGCGATCTTCGCGCTGCGGGTCGACCGCCCGGGCGCCGAGCTGGACACCGGCGGAGGTGAGGCATGACCTGGACCGCGGGCATCGACGTCGGCTCGGGCGCCGTCAAGGCGGTGGTGATGGACTGCAGCGACGCGCCGCGGGTGCTGGCCCACGCCGCCGCCCGGATCCGGCGGCGCGAGGTCGCCCAGGTGGTCGACGAGGTGGTGGGCCGGGTGCTGGAGGAGTCCGGCGTCGGCCGCCTGCACTACATCGCCAGCACCGGCGAGGGCGAGGAGATCCCGTTTGCGACCGGCCACTTCTACGGGATGACCACGCACGCGCGGGGGGCCCTGCACCTGTGCCCCCAGGCCACGACGGTCCTCGACATCGGGGCCCTGCACACCCGCGCCGTGGCGATGGACCCCCGGGGCAAGGTCCTCGACTACAAGATGACCAGCCAGTGCGCCTCGGGCAGCGGCCAGTTCCTGGAGAACATCGCCCGCTACCTGGGGGTGTCCCTGGCCGAGGTGGGCCCGCTGTCCAAGGCGGCGCGCAAGCCCGAGGGCGTGTCCTCCATCTGCGCGGTGCTGGCCGAGACCGACGTCATCAACATGGTCTCGCGCGGCATCGACACGGCCGACATCCTGCGCGGCATCCACGACAGCATGGCCGGCCGCTTCGCGCGGCTGCTGCGCTCGCTCAACGCCACGGGCACGACCTTCCTGTCGGGCGGCCTGGCCAACGACGTCGGCCTGCAGCAGGCCCTGGAGGACGCGCTGGCCCAGGACGCGCGCAAGGCCGCGGGCCCCCTGACCCTGGCCACCGATCCCCTCGCCATCCACGCCGGTGCGATCGGCGCCGCCATCTGGGGCGCGTTCCGGTACCATCGGCTCGGCTCCACAGGACCCGCATGGACTTCGACGGACCCTCCCCCGACGCACGCATCCGCACCCTGACCGCGGGCGACCTCGATCGTCTCGTGGCGATCGACGAGAGGCACACCGGGCGCCGCCGCGCCACCTGGTTCCAGGCCCGCCTCTCGCGCGCCCTGCAGGACAGCGCGGTCCGGGTCTCGCTGGGCGCCGAGGTCGACGGCACCCTGGTCGGCGCCGTGCTGGGCGAAGTCCAGTACGGCGAGTACGGCGTCGCCGAGCCGGTCGCGGTGCTCGACACGCTGCTGGTCGATCCCACCTTCGCCGGCCAGGGCATCGGCGCCACCTTGCTGGAGCACCTCTCCCGCAACCTGCGGGCGCTCAACATCGAGCGCATCCGGACCGAGGTCGCCTGGGATCAGCAGCACATCCTGGCCTTCCTTGCCCACAGCGGCTTCGTGCCGGCCCAGCGCCTGGTGCTCGAGAAGGGCATCAGTGGCTGAGCCGGTCGTCCTGCACCTGCGGGTCAACGGCCAGGAGCACGCGGTCCTGGCGCCGGCGGCGTGGACCCTGCTGGAGGTGCTGCGCTACCAGCTCGACCTCACGGGCACCAAGCAGGGCTGCGACAAGGGCGACTGCGGCGCCTGCACGGTGCTGGTGGACGGGCGGCCGACCCTGTCCTGCCTGACGCTGGCGGTGCTGGCCCAGGGCCAGGAGGTGCGCACGGTCGAGGGGCTGGACCGCAGGCTGGCCCGGGCCTTCGAGGCGGCCGGCGCCGTGCAGTGCGGCTTCTGCCAGCCGGGCATGCTGATGAGCGCCCAGGCGCTGCTGGAGCGGGAGCCGCAGCCTGCCGAGGCGCAGGTGCGGCAGGCCCTGGGCGGCAACCTCTGCCGCTGCACGGGCTACGGCCGCATCGTGCAGGCGGTGCTCGACGTGGCCCAGGGGGTGGAGCGCCTCCCCTCCCCCCCCGCCCCCGGCCACCTGGCCGTCGGCGCCGACCTCCCCCGGCCCGACAGCCTGGGCAAGCTGCTGGGCGAGGTGCCCTTCACCGACGACCTCTCCCTGCCCGGGATGCTGCACGGCCGCATCCTGCGCTCGCCCCACGCCCACGCGCGCATCCGGGGCATCGACCTGTCGGCGGCGCACGCCCTGCCCGGGGTGCACGCCCTGGTCACGGGCGCCGACCTGCCCACGCCCTACTGCGTCATCCCCTGGACCCCCGACGAGACGGCGCTGTGCACGGACAAGGTCCGCTACGTCGGCGACGGGGTGGTGGCGGTGGCGGCCCGGGACGAGGAGACCGCCGACGCCGCGCTGCGGCTGGTGAAGGTCGACTACGAGCCGCTGCCCGCCGTGCTCGACCTGGACACCGCCGAGGCGGCCCCCGCCCTGGTGCACGAGGTCGACTGGAAGGGCCGAGCCCGCCGCGACAACTGCTGCAAGGAGGTCGCCATGGCCTTCGGCGAGGTCGACGCCGGCTTCGCCGCGGCCGACGCGGTGGTCGAGGACACCTGGTTCTACGAGGGCAACACCCACGCCCCCATCGAGCCCCACTGCGCCCTGGCGCGCTGGGACGCCGCGGGGAACCTGACCGTCTGGTCGGCCACCCAGGTCCCGCACTACCTGCACAAGACCCTGGCCGAGGTGCTCGCCGTGGACCCCGCCCGGGTGCGGGTGGTGCGCCCCGCCGTCGGCGGCGCCTTCGGCGGCAAGAGCGAGCCCTTCGACCTGGAGCTGTGCGCGGCCGCCCTGGCCCGGCAGGCCGGCCGGCCGGTCAAGATCCTCTACACGCGGGAGGAGGTCTTCCTGGCCCACCGGGGACGGCACCCGATGGAGCTGCGGCTGAGGCTGGGCGCCACCGCGGACGGCCGGCTGACCGCCTGCGAGAGCGACATCCGCGTCGACGGCGGCGCCTACCACTCCTTCGGGATGGTCACGACCTGGTACTCGGGCCAGCTGTTGACCGGGCCGGTGCACCTGCCGGCCTACCGCTACCGGAGCCGCCGCTTCTACACGAACAAGCCCTGCTGCGGCCCCAAGCGCGGCCACGGCACCGTCCAGCCCCGCTTCGCGCTGGAGTGTGCGATCGACGAGCTGGCGGTGCGCCTGGGCCTGGATCCCATCGAGCTGCGCCGCAGGAACGCGCTGCCGAGCGGATCGCACACCATCAACGAGCTGTACGTCCCGACGGTGGGCCTGCTGCCGTGCCTGGACGCCGTCGAGGCGGCCTCGGGCTGGAAGGAGCGCAGGGGCAAGCTGCCCTTCGGTCGCGGCCTGGGGGTGGCCGTCTCGATGTACATCTCGGGCACGGCCTACCCGATCCACCCCACCGACATGCCCCAGTCCGGCGTGCAGCTCCTGGCCGATCGCTCGGGCCGGATCACCGTCTCCTGCGGCGCCGCCGAGATCGGCCAGGGCAGCGACGCCATGCTGATCACCGTCGTCTCCGA
The DNA here is from genome assembly GCA_023150805.1 of Myxococcota bacterium. Classification (GTDB taxonomy): domain Bacteria; phylum Myxococcota_A; class UBA796; order UBA796; family UBA2385; genus UBA2385. The sequence goes on from JAKLKF010000106.1 coordinate 14,386, forward strand.
GGAGCTGGGCATCGACCCGGAGGCCGTGCGGGTGGTCACGGGGGACACGGATCTCACGCCCGTGGACCTGGGCAGCTACTCCTCGCGCGTCACGCTGATGTGTGGCCTGGCCGCCCAGGAGGCCGCCCGCGACCTGCGGGGCCGCATGGTCGCCGCCCTGGCCCGCAGGTGGGGCGTGGCCGAGGACCAGGTCGTGGTCGGGCGAGGCGCCTGGTTCCTCCGGACCGACCCCGGCCGCAGCGCCCCGGTCGCCGAGGTCCTGCGCCTGGCCGAGGGCGCGGAGGGCCGGCCCCTGGTCGCGGTCGGCGCCTACCGCACCCGCAAGCTGGGCGGCAGCTACCCCGGCGGCACCATCGGCGCCTCGCCGGCCTACAGCACCACCGCCCACGTCGCCGAGGTCGAGGTCGACCCCCAGACCGGCCACCTGCGCGTGGTCCAGGTCTGGGCCGCCCACGACTGCGGGCGGGCGCTCAACCCCAAGCTGGTCGCCGGGCAGGTCGAGGGCAGCGTCGCCATGGGCTACGGCGAGGCCCTGATCGAGGCCCAGACCTACGACGAGGGCGGCCGCCTGCGGGCCCCCAGCCTGCTGGAGTACGGCCTGCCCACCGCCGTCGAGAGCCCGCCCGTGCAGGCGATCCTGGTCGAGACGCTGGACCCCCAGGGCCCCTACGGCGCCAAGGAGGCCGGCGAGGGGCCGCTGCACCCGATCATCCCGGCCATCGGCAACGCCATCTTCGACGCCGTCGGCGTCCGCCTGCGCCGCACCCCCTTCCGGCCAGCCGACCTGCTGGCCGCCCTGCAGGGGACCGGCTGATGCTTCGCATGCAGGGCTTCACCGTCCAGGTCGCGCGCAGCCCGGAGGAGGCCGTCGCGCTCTACGCCGCCGCGCCCGACGCCGCCTTCATCGCCGGGGGCACCGACCTGCTGCCGGAGATCAAGCTCGGCCTGTCCCAGCCGCGCACCCTGGTGGCCATCGGCACGGCCCTGCCCGCCACCGTCCAGGACGAGGGCGCCGACCTGGTCCTGGGCGCCGGCCTGCGCCTGGAGCAGGTCGCCGCCCTGGGCCTTCCCGCCCTGTCGGCGGCCGCCGCCCACGTCGGCTCGCCCCAGGTCCGGGCCGCCGGCACCCTGGGCGGCAACGTCATGCTGTCGCCGCGCTGCATGTACTACAACCAGACCCCGGCCTGGCGCGCCTCGCTGGGCGGCTGCATGCGCGCCGAGGGGCCCCTCTGCCGCGTCACCGGCAGCGCGGCCCGCTGCGTGGCGACCCAGTGCAGCGACACGCTGCCGGCGCTGCTGGTCCTGGGCGCGCGCCTGCGCCTGTGCTCGCCCGCCGGCACCCGCGAGGTCCCCCTGGCAGACCTGCTGCGCTACGACGGCATGCGGCCGATGGACCTGGCGCCGGGGGAGCTGTTGACCCACGTGATCCTGCCCCGCCCCGCGCCGGGCACCCGCTGCCGGGTCGACAAGCTCGCCGCGCGCGGCAGCATCGACTTCCCGATGCTGGTGACGGCCGTGCTCCTGCGCCTGCGGGGCGCGGTGGTCGAGGAGCTGCGGATCGCCGTCGGCGCCGTCAGCCCCCAGCCGCGGCTGCTGCCCGTGGACGCCTGGGTCGGCCGGCCGCTGCACGAGGCGGCGGTGGGCGAGCTGGCGGACCTGGCCTGGCAGAAGGTCCGGCCCGTGGCCTCGGTGGAGGGTGACGTCGCCTGGCGGCGCGAGGTGGCGCGGGTGACGGTGCGGCGGGCGCTGGAGAGCCTGCGCGCGGAGGCTTGAGGGAGGCGCCGGGTGCGGCCGCGCGGGATGGCGCGGGTCGGCCTGGCACCTCGATCGACGCGTCGAGCCCCCCCAGGGGGTAGCCTGCGGGGATGACCCGACCGCGCACCTACGCCGCCGCCCTCCTGGGCGCGACGGCGTTGCTGTACCTGCCGGTCCTGGGCCTGGGCTTCGCCTCCGACGACCGGGCCCTGCTCCAGGCGCTGCCCGCGCCCTTCGGGCCCGCGGCGTGGGTGCACCACCTGCGCCAGGACCTCTGGCACTTCCAGGACAGCCCCTCGGGCTACTGGCGCCCGCTGCTCACCGCCAGCCTGGTGGTGGATCGCGCCCTCTGGGGGCAGGAGCCCTGGGGCTACCACCTGCAGTCCCTGGCCTGGTACCTGGTGGGCGTCGGGTTGTTCCACCACCTGCTGCGCCGCGCCTTCGGCCCCGAGCGGGCCGTGGTCGGGGCCGCGGTCCTGGCCTTCCACCCGGTGTCCGTGGAGGCCGCCGCCTGGGTCGCGGCCCGCAACGACCCGATGGCGCTGGCCCTGGCCCTGGGGGCCGTCTCCCTGACCTGGTCCGAGCGCCCCGGGCCGCTGCGACGGGTCGCCGCCGCGGCCCTGGCCGCCGCCGCCTGCCTGGCCAAGGAGCACGCTCCCCTGGTCCTGGCCCTGGGGCCCCTGCTGGCGTGGGCGTGCCGGCCGGACACCCGGGCGGAGGGGCCCCGGCCGTCCTGGGAGCCCGTCCGGCAGAGCCTGCCGCTGGTGGCCGGCGTGGCGGCGGCCCTGGCCGCCCGGGCGGCCCTGGGCCCGACCTCGCGCCCGCCGATGGACGCGGCGGACCTGCTGCTGGCCCGCCTGCCCCAGGTCCTGGCCACGCTGCTGGGCAAGCTGGTGTGGCCCTGGCCCCTGACGGACAGCCTGCACCTGGTCTACCTGCCCGATCCGCCGTGGGTGGCGGCGGCGCTCTGCCTGGCGCTGCTGCTGGCCCTGGCCCGGGCGGGCGGGCGGGGCGGCCGGGCCGGCGCGTTGCTGGCCGTCGCCGGCCTGCCCCCCGCGTTGCTGGCCATCGCCTCGCGGCACCTGCTGGGGGAGCGCTACCTGCTGCTGCCCCTGCTGGGTCTCTCGGTGGCCCTGTGCGCGGCCCTGCCCCGTCGCCCGTGGGCGCCGGCGCTGGCCCTGCTGCTGGTCCCGCTGGCGCCCTCGGTGCAGGCGCGCCTGCGAGACTGGCAGGACGACGAGCACCTGGCGCGGGCCGCGTGGGAGGCCGATCCGAACCCCTACACGGCCGCGATGATGGCCCGGGCCCTGGACCTGTCCGGCAAGGGAGAGCAGGCCCTGGAGTGGCACGCGCGCGCCCTGCAGGGCGACCCGCCGGCCTGCCTGCTGGCCGGCGACATGGTGCGATCCACGCTGCGCCTGCGCGGCCCCCAGGCGGCGACCCATGTCGCCCGCGCTGCCTGGGATCGTGGCTGTGGCGGCGCCCCGGGCCTGCGCGGCCAGTGGGCCTCCGCCCTGCTGCGGGCCGGCGACGAGGCCGGCGCGCGCCGCATCCTGGACCCGCCGCCCGCGCGCTGCGACGGACACCTGGCGCTGCCGGTGGGCGTGCTCGCGCTCCGCGACGGCGACGAGGAGGCGCTGGAGCGCTGTGCCCGGCAGGCCGGCCTCGAGGTCGAGGCGCTGCGTGCCGCCGCGGCGCGGGTGGAGGCGTTGGCGGGGCAGGAGGCGACGAGCGGCAGCGGGGAGCCGTAACGGGGCCGGCCCCTCCCCCTTGCCTGGGGGTGCCCGCACGCTCGCGGGCACCCCCCCTGGATCGTCGCCGCCTGGTCGACGCTGGAGCCCTCCATGCCCATGCCCACCCCCCTGCTGCTCCCCCTCCTCGTCCTCCCCGCCGTGTCCGTGGCGGGAGAGCCCGAGGACGAGGTCCTCGAGGCGCTGAAGAGCTACGTGCTCGACGCCGACGCCGACTTCGACATGGACCCCGACGCCGGGCACCGCCTGGACCCCGAGGTCGAGATCACCGAGGGCGGCGCCGACGCCAAGGAGGCGGGCCCCGGCGGCGGCTCCACCGGCGGGAGCGGCGCGACCCCCTACGACTTCGTCCACATGGACCAGGACGCCCAGGGCGACAGCTACGCGGCGGGCCGCGACGGCAGCGGCAACGGCGTGCTGGTCAAGTTCCACGACACCGGCACCGTGGCCTGGACCGCCAGCTTCTCCAGCCCCGGCGCCCAGGTGCTGGTCCAGGACGTCAGCGTCTCCGACGCCGGCGACGTCTACATCATCACCACGACCTACAGCCCCAGCGAGGCCGCGCCGACCTCGACCTTCAACCGCTTCTACAAGCTGAGCTCCAGCGGCTTCATCCAGTACACGGCGACCTGGAACCTCAACATGTCCTCGGGCCTGTCGCAGTGCCGCCGCATCCAGGTGCGCGAGGCCACCGCCCAGGTCGCCATCTACTGCGACCACGTCAACACCTACGACGGGGTGTGGATCTACCCGATGGTGCCGGGCACCGCGTACTGGGCCCAGATCCCGTACAACAACACGGGGCTGCCGGTGGTCGACCTGCAGGAGAGCCTGGACGGAACGATGTGGATCCTGCATGACCAGTACAGCAGCCTGTCCGGGTGGGACATGAAGCTGGTCTCCTTCACCCCGTCCACCTGGACGTCCTGGTCGACGGCGACCCTGGGCACCAGCGGCAGCGACCAGCGGGGCTACGGCCTGGTGTCCGACGCGCACGGCGTGCTGCACGTGGCGGGCACGACCAACGCGACGGGCACCACGGCCCTGTTCCATGAACAGATCGTGCGCGCCACCACCGGGGCCTGGGTCCACGCCGAGCGGGAGCGCTGACCCGGGACGGGCGGCGGCGCGCCTGCCATGGGGCCCGCCGTCGCCCGCGGCCACCTGTCGCGGCGGACCCGCGCGCCCCCTCGCAGCGCCGTGCATACGGCCAGCACGTCGCCCCGACGACGAGGAGGCACCATGTCCTCGCAGACCCACATGGCGGCGGTCCAGGACCTCCTGGGACAGCCGCGCCTGGCGCTGTACGGTCTCTCCCACGCGCCCCAGCACTTCAGCCACGCCGTGCTCGGGGAGCTCCGGGCGCGCGGCCACGAGGTGATCGCCATCAACCCCGCCCACGCCGGCGAGGAGGTGGACGGCCTGCGGCTGTGGGGCTCGCTGGCCCAGGCCGGGCAGGCCGTGGACTGGGCGCTGGTGATGACACCCGCCGACCACGCCGCCGCGGCGGTGCGGGACGCCCTGGACTGCGGGCTGCGCCGGATCTGGCTGTACCGTGGGGCGGGCCGGGGCGCGGTCAGCGACGAGGCGCTGGCCCTCTGTGCGCAGGCGGGCGCGACCGTGGTGCCCGGCGAGTGCCCGCTGATGTTCCTGCGGGACACCCAGTGGTTCCACCGGCTGCACGGCTGGCTGCAGAAGGTGGGCGGGAACGCCCCCCGCGAGGAGGCGCCGGCCTGACCGGGCGTCGCCTCAGGGACCGTAGATGATCCCCCCCTCGCCCAGGTCCATCCGGACCCCGTCGGCCGGCGGGGCGTGCGCGCAGCGCTGACCCTCGGGCACCTCCAGGACGGTGACGGGCGCCCCGGCGTCGATGTGACCCCAGCTGTTGCGCTCGTAGGGGAAGCGGTTTCCCCACGAGGGGCACTGGGCCTGCCCGTCGCAGGCCGTGGTCGGATCCTCGCGGGCGCCGCACCAGCGGTCCCGCAGGCCGTGCGGGCCGTAGGAGAGGTGGTTGTCGAGGAACTCGTTGTCGTTGGAGAAGTCGGTCAGCTTGACCATCGCCCCGCTGGTGCCGTGGAAGGTGTTGCCCTGGACCCGGCAGCGCGAGGCGTGGGAGGTGAAGTAGATGGCGTGGACCAGGCCCTCGGAGCCCTCCCGGTTGCGGACCTGGTCGAACCAGCAGTCCGAGATGGTGATCCCCGAGGACCGCGTCAGCAGGACGGCCCCCTTGCCCTCCAGCCAGGTGCCGTCGTCGTGCCAGCGGGTGTGGTAGCGGTCCCCGATGCGCTGGAAGACCAGGTTGTGCAGCACCACGCCCAGGTCGGGGTCGGCCTGCACTCCATCGGCGGCCTTGACGGTGATCCCGCCCCGATAGCGGGTGATGGACAGTCCCTCCACCGTCAGCGGCAGGGGCTCGCCGGCGTGCTGGACCTGCAGCCAGACCGAGTCGTCGCAGGGCTCGCCGGCCTCGTCGCGCCCCTCGAACACCGGCCGGTCGGGGTGCAGGGCGTGGTCGCGCGCCGGCCCGGGCACCTCCCGATCCGGGCCGATGCGCAGGGGCTGGCCGTGGGTCCAGGTCCAGGCCTCGGCGGCGCCGGCGCAGCGGTAGGTCCCCGGCGCGATCCGGATGTCGACGGGACCGGTGGGGTCGAGGGCCAGCACCCGCAGGCGGGCCCCCTCCAGCGAGCGCAGGGGCCGCGCCGGGTCCTGGCCGTCCGCCGCGTCGTCCCCGTCGGGCGAGAGGTGCAGGACGAGCGTGTCGGCCGCCTCGCCTGCGGCGCCGCTGTCCGGCGCCGCGGTGTCGCCGCCGCTCGCCCCGGTCTCCGCCGGGGTGTCCGAGCCCCATGGGGCGCCCGCGCCCGACCCGGCCGTGCCCGGATCGCCGGCGTCGGAGGGCGCCCGCCCGCCGGCCTGCCAGCCCGCAGAGCAGCCCCAGATCAGCAGGAGCGGCAGGGCGAGAGGCGCGGGCGGGCGGAGCGACACGGCAGGCTCGACGGGAAAGGGGGATGGGGCGATGCTACCTTGCCCGGGCAGCGGCGCCCCGCCGCGGAGGTGGAAGACGACATGCGGACCGCGTGGATCCTGCTCCTGGCTCTGGCCTGCGACGGCAAGGTCAACGACGACACCGCCGGTACCGACGGCGGCGGCACCGACGGCGGCGGCACCGACGGCGGCGGCACCGACGGCGGCGGGGTCACCGACGGCGGCGGCACCGATGGCGGGGTCACCGACGGCGGCGGCACCGACGGCGGCGGCACCGACGGCGGCGGCGACGGGGGCACCGACTGCACCGCGACCGTCGAGTCCTTCCGCCCCACGAGCGGCTCGGTGGGCGTGCCCCTGGACACCACGGTCTCCGCCACCCTCCGCGGGAGCGACGCGACCGCGGTCATCGAGCTGTACGCCGCCTCCGGCGAGCGCGTCGACGGCGCCCTGCACACCGAGGAGGGCCTGGTGGCCTTCACCCCCTCGGCCCCCCTGCTGCCGGACACCGGCTACCAGGCGACCATGGAGTGGTGCGGGGGCTACGAGGTGTGGTCCTTCGTGACGGTCGACGACGACGGCATGGCGGGGGACCCCACCGGCAACGTCTACCACCTGGACCTGGCCGGCGCGTCCTGGATCGAGCCCGCCAGCGTCGGTCCGATCCTGGCGGGGACGATGTCCAACCTGCTGCTGCTGAAGGTGCTCTCCTACGGCACCGAGGTGGAGATCCGCCTGGCCTGGTCCGACGAAGCCGGCCTGCGGCAGGACCTGTGCCTGCAGACCGTCGACGAGGTGGTCACCGACGTGGCGAGCCTGCCCGCCTTCGCCCTGGGCCCCGCGGACGGCACCCTGGTCATGGCGGGCGAGGCGCTGGTCCTTCGCGACCGCTGGCTCACCGCCAGCTTCGCCGCGGACCTGGGCGAGCTGGAGGAGGCGAGCCTGGGCGGCACGGCGGACATGCGGGACTGGATCGACGTCCTGGGTCCCTCGGTCGGCACCGACGACCCCGCGGAACTCTGCGACCTCCTGGCGAGCTTCGGTCCCGGCTGCGAGACCTGCGCGGACGGAGAGATCTCCTGCCTGGAGCTGCGGGGCGAGCGGATCCCCGCCGAGGCCGGGTGGATCAAGGTGGAGAAGCGCAGCGCGGAAGACATCGCCGCCGATCCCCGCTGTCACTGAGCGGGCTGCCGCGCGGCGGGTGTGCCATCATCGCGGCATGCCCCTGCCGTCGCTGCCGCTCCTCCTGCACCTGCTCGCGTGCTCCTCCTCTCCCGACGCCGGCGACCCGGACAGCGGGCCGTCGGACGGCGGGGCCGGCGTGGACGGCGGGACCGGCGCCGACGGCGGCGAGGTGGATGGTGGCGGCGGGGGCGACGACGGCGGGACCGACGGCGGCGGGGGCGGCGACGGTGGAGGCGGCGACGGTGGAGGCGGCGACGGTGGGACCGCCAGCGGGGGGGCGCCGGCCGTCATCCTGATGATCGGCGACGGCATGGGCTTCGAGCACGTGCGCGGCGGCGGCCTGTACGCGCACGGCGCGGCGGGCAGCCTGGTGATGGAGGGCCTGCCGGTCCAGGGCAGCCTGCGCACCGCCTCGCTGTCCGGCCTGACCGACTCGGCCGCCTCGGCCACGGTGATGGCGACCGGTCGCAAGACCTGGAACGGGGTGCTGGGGCTGGACGCCGAGGGCGTGGCGGCGCCGGACCTGGCCGACCGCGCCCGCGCCCTGGGGCTGGCGGTCGGGATCGTGACCAGCGACAGCCTGGTGGGCGCGACCCCGGGCGCCTTCACCGTGGACGTGAGCAGCCGCGCGGCGAACGAGGAGATGGTGGCGGCCCTGGCCGCCGCGCCCCCGGACCTGATGCTGGGCGGTGGCGCCCTGGACCTGGCGGGCCCGCTGGCCGCGGCCGGCGTGCAGGTGGTCACGGACCTCTCCCTGGCCGACCCGGCCGACCTGCCGCTGGCGGGCCTCTTCGCCGAGGACCAGCTCCCCTACGTGGCCGACGGCGTCGACGGGGTCCCCTCGCTGGCCGCGCTGACCCAGGGGGCGCTGGACCTGCTCTCGCCCGATGCCCAGGGCTTCTTCCTGGTGGTCGAGGGCGCGCGCATCGACCACGCCAGCCACGCCCGGGACGTCGCGCGGGCCCTGCCCGAGGTGGCGGCCTTCGACCAGGCCGTCGACGCCGTCCGCGCCTGGGCCGAGGCCCACCCCGAGCGCCCGGTGACCCTGGTGGTGACGGCGGACCACGAGTGCGGGGGGCTGTCGCTGGACGAGGGCACGGCGGCCGCGGGGAGCGTGCCCGAGGCCGACTGGCTGTGGGGAGACCACACCAACGCCGACGTGCCCGTCTTTGCACAGGGCCCCTACACCGAGGCCCTGGCCGCGACGCGGCTGGACAACGCCTGGGTCCACGCGGTGCTGGCGGCGGCGCTGGACCAGGCCGAGGCCGTCGAGGCGCCCGAGGCGCAGCGGCTGGTCGACGGCGCGCTGGACGACCTGGGCGAGGCCGTCAGCACCCAGGCCCACGAGAGCAGCTTCGGCCCCGGCTACAACCAGCTCGACCGGCTCTACCTGGACGCGGACACCGACGGCCTGTGGATCGGCGTCGCCGGCGTGGTGGACAGCCAGGCCAACGCCCTGGTGGTCCTGCTGGACCTGGACTACGGCGCGGGCACGGGCCTGGGAGGCGACGTCCTGGACCTGGACGATCCCGAGGGCGAGCTGGACGGCGTGCTCAGCGCGCTGCCGGTCGCGGCCGGCCTGGACGGGCTGGGCTTCGACGCCGCGGTGGCGACCCTGCGCGGCACCTACCTCAAGCTGGGCGACCTGCGGGAGCAGGCGGGGCTGCGCGGCTTCGTCGACCCGTGGGGGAGCCCCGACGACCTGTGGTGGCTGGACGCCGCGGTCAACTACGACGGCGGCAACATGGCCCTGCACGGGGACCCGGCCCCGGACGCCGCCCTGGTGGGCGCCACCGAGGGTGGGACCGAGCTGTGGGTCCCGTGGTGGGCGCTGTTCCCCGACGGCCACGAGGCGGCGGGCCGGGACCTGGCCGTGACGGTCCTGCTCGCCACCGGCGACGGGCAGCGGCTGTCCAACCAGGCCCTGCCGCCGCTGGCCAGCGCCGACGAGCCCGCGGGCACGCTGGAGATCTCGGCCGTCGCGGTGCTGTCCCTGGACGGCGAGGGGGTGGCGGTCGGCCCGGCCGTGGTGGAGGAGGCGGAGGGCGGACCCTAGGCGCGAGAGGGGGGGGCGCGGGCAGGTGCGACCAGCGGGCGCATCGACCGGGGCCGCGAGGGCGCCACCTTCTCCGCATGGTCCCGCCGGACCTTCGAGGAGCTGCCATGGCCCGGAAGAGCCTCTTCGCCGCCGCCGGCGCCTTGCTGGGCGCCCTGCCCGTCCCCGCAGCGCGCGCGGCCATCGAGGAGCCCGCCTACACGGTGATCGAGGCCCACGACGGCTGGGAGCTGCGAAGCTACGCGCCCACCGTCCAGGCCCGGGTGACCGTCCAGGGCGAGTGGGGCGAGGCCCTCAACCAGGGCTTCCGGATCCTGGCCGGCTACATCTTCGGCGGCAACCAGCCCCGGGCCCGCATCGAGATGACGGCCCCGGTCGCCGCCCGGGCGGCGGGAGAGCGCATCGCGATGACCGCCCCGGTCGCCGCCACCCCCTTGTCCGGCGCCGGCGACGGGGCCACCTGGGTCGTCTCCTTCACCATGCCTTCCAGCTGGACCCTGGAGACGCTGCCGGTGCCCGACGACCCGCGGGTGACGCTGGTCACCGAGCCCGGGGGGCGGGTGGCGGCCTTGCCTTTCGGGGGCTGGGCCACCTCGCGCCGGGTCGCCGAGAAGCAGGCCGAGCTGGCGCGCGCACTGGAGGAGTCCGGCTTCACGCCGACGGGGCCGGCGGTGACGGCCCAGTACAACCCGCCGTGGACGCCTCCGCCGCTGCGCCGCAACGAGATCCTGGTGCCGGTCCGCTGAGGGCCGGCCGCCTGCGCCGCAGGCCGATGGCCACCCACCCGGCGAGCAGCAGCGACCCCCCTCGCCCGCCGCAGCCCGAGCGCTCCTGCTCAGCGGCTGGCCAGCAGGACGGGCACCTCCAGGGCCGCGGACCAGCCCGAGGGGAAGCGCCACTGGCGCGCGACCTCGGCGGCGCAGGCCTCGACCGCGCCGTCGTGGCCGTCGTGGCGGGCCGTGGCCGCGACCACCTCGCCGGCCGAGAGCACCAGGGAGAGATCCAGGCGTCCGCTGGCCCCGGCGGCCGTGGCGCAGGGGTCGAGGCTGTGCTGGGCGCGCAGCAGGCGCTGGTCGAGCAGCGCCCGGTCGCGCGGCCCCAGCGCGTCGGCGGGAGTGGGCAGCTCCCCCCGCGCCGCCAGCCGGCCGGCCTGCCGGGCCAGCCGCGCCAGGTCCTGGTCGGTGGCCCTCGCGTCGGTGCCGGGCGGGTCGGCCAGGTCGGCGACCTCGGCCCAGGGCGCGAAGGTCCGGGGCGGGGCGCGCAGCAGCAGGCCGAAGCGGGCCGCGGCGGCAGCGACGCGGAGATCGCGGGAGGCGGCCTCGAAGCGCCCGCGCACCACGGCGGTGGGGATCGGCACGGCCCAGGCGCGGCGGTCGGGCCCCTCGCCCAGGGCCAGCCGGAGCTCCAGCAAGACCGCATCGGGCTCGTCGGCGGGCTGGGGAGCCAGCTCGACCTGGTAGAGCACGCTGCGCACCTCGCCGGGCGACAGGCGCAAGGGCGCGGCCGGCGGCGCGGGGCTGCCCTCCTCCGGCGCGGCGGGCCGCCCCTCGGGGCCGAAGACCCGCCAGGCGCGCACGCGCTGGGGCGAGAAGGCGACGCGGGCCTCCAGGCGCAGGGGGCTCCCCTGCCCTGCTCCGGCCAGGTCGCGGGCCAGCGGCAGGGCCCGGTCGAAGCCGGACAGCGCCCACAGGCGCCCCCCTCCGCGGGTCGCCAGCTCCGCCACGGCTGGATCGGGCTCCTCGCCCAGGCCCACACCGACGACGTCCAGGCGCAGGCCACGCGCGGCCCAGGCGGCCGCCTCCTCGCCCAGCGGGCCCAGCAGCCGCACGCCGAGGTTGGCCTCGCCATCGGTGAACAGGACCACCCGCTGCGCGGCGCCGGGGGTCCAGGCCGCCTGGGCGCTCTGCCAGGCCCGCGCCAGGCCGAGCGCCTGGTCGCTGGCGCCGTCGGCGGCCAGGGCCTCGATGGCCGCGTGAAGGGCGCCGGCCTGGTCGGGCCCCACGGCGGCGACCCGCTCCTCGGCGCGGTCGGAGAAGGCGACCAGGGCCAGGCGGTCGTCGGGGCCGAGGCCGCCGACCAGCGCGTGCAGGGCGGCCTTGACGTGGTCCAGGCGGCCGTCCAGCGCCATCGAGCCCGAGGTGTCGACCAGCGCGACGATCGTGCGGGGGCCCTCCGCCGGTCCCGCCACGTCCGCGGCGCGCAGGGCCAGGCGCAGCAGGTGGCGCCCGGCGTGCCAGGGGTCGGGGGCGACCTCGGCGTCGACGGCGACGGGCGCGTCGGCGGGCAGGGGCAGGTCGGCGGCGTGGGCCTGCACCAGGGCCTGGGGGCGCACCCGCGAGGGGTCGGGCAGCCGCCCCTCGGCCAGGGCCTGGCGGACGGCGCGCCAGCTCGCGCCGTCGTCAGCCGCCGGCAGCGGGGCCAGGGGCTGGTGCGAGGTCTGCGCGAGCGCCTCCGCGCCGTCGGGCACGGGAGGAGTCGGCGTGCGGGGCACGAAGCGCACCTCGACCAGTCGGACCAGGGCGCGCACGGGCGTGGGGGGGCGGTTGGGAAGGGGGCCGCGGCCGGCCGAAGAGGGCAGCAGCGGCGGTGGCAGGGCGCCGGCCGCCGGGACCGAGGGGGCGGGGGCCGGC
>JAKLKF010000107.1 GCA_023150805.1 Myxococcota bacterium
GCCTGCGCCTGCGCGACGAGCGGCGCGAAGTCGCCCCGGAGCGCCACGAGGTCGGCGAGGAAGGGGCCCGCGGGGCGCGCCGCGGGGCGCTCGGCGTAGGGATCCAGGAAGTGGACGCCCTGCTCCCGCATGCGATCGACCATGCCCTTGGGGTACGAGATGGCCAGGCCCCGTCCGCAGCCGTCGCACTGGACCTCGGTGCCCGGGGAGGGGAAGGGTTGGGACAGCCGCCGGATCGTGCCGCAGTGGGGGCAGGTGATCTTCAGGGCCATCGGTCCTTCCGGGCGGGGCGACCCGGGCGGTTATCGCGGCTCCTGCCATGCGGCCAGCGGGCGGCGGTGCGGTCGTGCTCTCCAGAAAAGCGTTCAACTTCCAACACTTGGGGCGCGGTCTCGCCCCGCTGTCCCCCGGGGCGCTCCAGGCGGCGCCAGCAGGCCCGGCACCTGCCGCTGGCTTGTCCCGGGAACCGACTGTAGGCTGGAGGCGAACCCCGGCGTCTTGCCGATGTCCGGTGGGCCCGCACGCTGCGCCCGTCCCGGGCACGGAGCCTCGATGGCCGACCTCGCCAAGCACCTCGTCATCCTGGGCCTCGCCCTGCCCATCGGCGTGGGGGGCTACCACCTCGCCGGGACGGTGATCGCGCGCGGACGGGACGGGGGCCCCGGCACGGCCGAGGCGGCCGACCTCTCCTCGGGGCGCGGCGCCTACCGCCTCTCGGCCCTGCCGATCCTCGAGCAGGACCTCTACAAGCTGGAGAGCCGGTACGTCGAGCGGGATCGCCTGGACCCCGACGCCATGTTCACCGCGGCGCTGGATCGCCTGGAGCGCCAGGTGCCCGAGGTCATGTTCCAGCGCGAGCCGCAGGGTCGGCGCCTGCACGTCTCGGTGGGTGACCACAGCGAGGTGCTGGACGTCGGCGAGCTCCGCAGCCTGGACGACATGGCGGCCACGCTGCGCCGGGTGGCGGTGGTCCTCGACCAGCACCTGCCCGCCGAGGTGGCGCGCCCCGAGGTGGAGTACACCCTGGTCAACGGCGCGCTCTCGACGCTGGACCCCCACACGGTGCTGCTGCCGCCCGAGGCGGCCAGCGACATGGACGTCGACAACAAGGGCGAGTTCGGCGGCCTGGGCATCGAGATCACGGTGGAGGACGGGCGGCTGACCATCAAGCAGCCCATCGCGGACACGCCCGCGTCGCGCGCCGGCCTGAAGGCGCAGGACCAGATCGTGCGCATCGACGACGAGGCCACGATCAACATGGACCTCAACGACGCCGTCTCCAAGCTGCGGGGCCGGAAGGGTGAGCCGGTGACGATCATGGTGATGCGCAAGGGCTTCAGCGAGCCGCGCCCCTTCACCATCGTCCGCGACACCATCAAGCTCAACCCGGTCGAAGGCGAGCTGCTGGAGGGCAACGTCGGCTACGTCCGGATCAAGAGCTTCCACCAGGGCGTCGGCAGCGAGCTGGAGGACCAGATCGCGCGCTTCAAGCGAGAGGCCGGCGGGCCGCTGCGGGGCCTGGTGCTCGACCTGCGCAGCAACCCCGGCGGCTACCTGACCGAGGCGGTCGAGGTCAGCGACAAGTTCCTCGCCGACGGCGTCATCGTCTCCACCGTGGACGGCGCCACCGGCCGTCGCGAGGAGGAGCGGGCCAGCCGCGCCGGCACCACCGCCGACTTCCCCGTCGCGGTGCTGGTCAACGGCAACAGCGCGAGCGCCTCGGAGATCGTCGCGGGCGCCCTGCGCAACCAGGACCGCGGCGTCGTCATCGGCGAGCGCACCTTCGGCAAGGGCTCGGTGCAGCACCTCTTCGATCACGACGACGGCAGCCGGCTGAAGCTGACCGTGTCCAAGTACCTCACGCCCGGCGACCGGAGCATCCAGGCGGTCGGCATCCCGCCCGACATCGAGCTGGTGCCGGCGCTGGTGGAGCCCCCGGCCGCGGGCGACGACGACGACAACCCGCTCATCTCCCTGTACTGGCGCGAGTGGGTCGACCGTGAGGCCGACCTGGACAACGTGCTGCGCAGCGCCGCGCAGGGGGACCAGGGCCCGACCTGGTCCCTGCGCTACCTGCGCCCCCGGGAGGAGGGGGACAGCGTGCAGCCCCAGCGGGACTGGGAGGTGCAGCTCGCCCGCGAGGTGCTGCTGGCCGCGCGGGGCTCGCGTCGGCCCGACGTCCTGGCCGCCGCCGGTCGGATCGTGGAGGCGCGCGCCATCCAGGAGCAGGGCCGCATCGTCGACGCCTTCCGCACGGTGGGGCTGGACTGGCGGCCCGGACCGCAGCCCGCCGCGCCCGACCTGTCCGTGGCGCTGGACCTGGGCCCGGACGGGGTGCTGGCGGCCGGACAGGCCGAGGACATCGGGCTGCTGGTCACCAACAACGGCACCGAGGCGGTCCACCAGCTCTCGGTGTCCTCGGCGTCGGAGAACCCCTTCCTCGACCACCGCGAGTTCTACCTGGGCTACCTGGCGCCGGGCGCGACGGCGCGCGCGCAGGCGCGGGTGAAGCTGCAGGACGGCTACCCGACCGAGCTCTCGCCCTTCCAGCTCGAGCTGCGGACGCCCGACGCGGGGGTGCTCGCCCGCCAGGAGCTGACGGTGCCCACCCAGGGCAGGCCCCTGCCGCGCCTGCGGTACAGCGTGCAGCTCTTCGACGACGGCTCCGGCACCAGCCGCGGCGACGGGGACGGCCTGCCCGAGGCCGGCGAGGTCATCGACCTGGAGCTGGTGGTGGAGAACGTCGGGGAGGGCCCCACCTCGGAAGCCTTCGCGCGCATCAAGAACCGCAGCGGCCGCGCGCTGGACCTCTCCAACGGCAGCATCGAGGTCGGCGCGCCGGTCGACGCGGCGGGTCGTCCCTGCGTGCCGCTGAGCGAGGGCTGCGGGCGCGTCCTGGCGCCGGGGGCCAGCTACACCGACCGGATGAGCTTCACCCTGCGAGAGGCGCCGGCCGACGGCGCCTGGTCGCTGGACCTCCAGGTCGGCGACAACCGCGCCTACGACTTCGCCACCGTGCAGCGCGCGGGCTTCTACGAGTACTTCCAGCTCAAGGAGTCGCTGTCGCTGCGCGTGGGGCAGCCGCCCGAGGTCGGGCTGCGGCAGCCGCCGACGATCTCGGTCACCCGGGCGCCGCCGGACGAGACGGGCGCCCGCGCCGTGGTCGTCAGCGGCATGGCATCCGACGACAAGGGCCTGCGCGACCTGATGATCTTCCACGGGGAGGACAAGGTCTTCTACCAGGGCGGTGGGCACGGGGAGACGACCCTGCCCTTCTCGGTGGAGCGCAACCTCCTGCCGGGCGCGAACCTGCTGGTGGTGCTGGCCCGCGACGAGCAGGGGCTCACCTCGACCCAGGCGATCACGGTCTGGTACGAGGAGCCCGAGGCCCAGGCCCAGGGCGCGGCAGAGCGGTCCTCGGGCTGAACGGACAGGGCGCCGCCGGCGGACTCAGGGGGGGGCCAGCAGCGACGCCTCGACGGTGTCCGCCACCGCGCGGCCGACGACGCGGCTGCCCTCGATCGAGAGGTGGTTGCTCTCGAAGAACAGCTCCTCGGGGGGCCTGCCCGTGTCCAGCAGCGCCTGGGTGGCCGGCACCACCACGGCGCCGGCCGGGAGCCGCGATGGCGGCGCGCGGGACTGGATCTCCCCACGCAGGAAGGGGTAGTCGACCCAGATGAGCGGGATCCCGTGCGACGCCGCGAGATCGGCGATGGCCTGGTGGTTGCCGGGCTGCTCGCCCTTGCCCTGGACATCCTCCTGGTACACCTCGATGGAGCGCGACGGCCCGAGCGGTCGACCCTGCGCAGCCGCGGTCCCCAGCAGCAGCAGTCGGTACAGGCGCGACTGGAAGAGCGCCTCCCGCACCGGATCGAGGGCGGTGGGGGCCCGGCGCTCCAGCGGCCGGCTGTCCCGCGCCATGCAGTCGACCACCAGGAAGTCTGGCTCCATGGGGAGGACCGACACCTCCAGCAGCCGCAGCACCTGGGAGCTGCGGTAGCCCGAGCTGCCCAGGTTCACGATGCGGACGTCGTGGCCTCGCGCGCGCAGCTCGGCCTCGGCCACCTCGGGCCAGGCGTGCCGCTCGGCCAGCCCCGCGCCGTGCGTCTGCGAGTCCCCGAAGGCGAAGCCGATGCGCTCGCCGGGGCCCCGCGGGGTGCGGGAGGAGTGGACCTCGTCGTCCTTGAAGGCCGAACCGCGGATGTCGCCCAGATCGACCACCGGCCGCCAGCCGAGCTCAGGGTCGAAGACCATGTGCTGCGAGGTGATCCAGTCCACCACCTCGTCGGGCAGGGACAGCTCCAGGGCCACGCGGATCCCCACCCGCGCTGCCCCCTCCAGCAGGGCCAGGCCCAGCAGCGCGGCCAGCGCCGCGAAGGCCAGGCGGCGAGGGAGGTGGCGGGTCGCCGACATGTGGGCATCCTTGACACACCGGGCGGGGCGACGATCCGCGCCTGACCGCGATTTGGCAGGGACCCTGTCAGGCCCCTCCCGCCAGCAGCCCCTGGACCTCGCGCCGCAGGCGCTCGACCTCCTCGCGGTAGAAGGCGTCCTGCGGCCGCATCCGGCTCTGCCGGCGCCGGAAGGCCAGGGTCGTCGCGGCCCGCACATAGGCCTGCTGCGGCACGCCGCGCGGCGCCCAGGCCTGCCCGAAGCGCCGGGAGTAGCTGCTGAGGATGGGGACGTGGGCGGCGGGCAGGGTGCCCTGGTGGGCCTCGGCCTGCAGCTCCGTGCGGATGTCGCGGCGCTCCGACCACAAGGCGAGCTGGAAGACCAGGAAGACCATCGCGGCCTCGGCCGGGAAGAGCACCAGGTTGAGCCGGGTCATCGGCCCCGCCAGCCCGCCCTGCTCGTCCAGGGTCAGCAGGCCGTTCCACAGGCCGTGGATGACCATGGCCAGCGCGACGCAGGCGGGCACGACCAGCACGCGAGCAGGCCAACCCCGGAACCGCGAGAAGCCCAGCCCGGCCCCCAGCACGGCGGAGGCGGTGGCGTGCAGCAGCGCGCTGTAGAAGGTCCGCATCGCGACCGTGCTGGCCCAGGCGCGCAGCCCCTCCATCGGGTCCCACGCCGACATCGACGCCGCCTGCCAGAAGTACAGGAGGTTCTCGGTCATGCCGAAGCCCAGGCCCGCGGCGGCACCGTAGACGAAGCCGTCGGTGGTGTTGTCGAAGTGGCGGCTGAGCAGGAGCAGGAAGAGCACGACCGCCTTGGTGGGCTCCTCGACCAGCGGCGCGATGACGACCGGGGTCAGCGTGCTGGCCTGCTCCTCGCCCAGCAGCGCCGCCAGGCCGAGGTGGGCGGTCGTGTTGCCCACCAGCGACAGCAGGGTCGCGCCGAGCGCCCCCCACAGGAAGGTGAGGCCGACGACCCACAGGGGCTCGCGGTCGTAGCGATCGAGCCACCAGGCCACGGCCAGGAAGCACAGGATGGGCACCACGGCGCAGAAGACCGAGATGACCGACAGGATGACAGGCAGGATGCTCATCGGGCGGCGGCTGGGGGCGGGAGGTGCGGACGGCGGCGGGGGCGGTGCGCCGACGCGCCAGCAGGGTAGTCCACCGGCGCGTCGCTGTGCGGGTCGCCCCTCTTGGGGCGGGGCCCGCACCGACTCCCCCCCGGACTCCCCCCCACCCCGGCCTCGTCGCCGCGGAGGTCCCCGTGAGCATCTTCGATCGCATCAAGCGCAAGCTCCCCGTCGTCGGCGGGCCCGAGGGCGACGCGCCCGCCCGTGCCGGCGCCGCCCCCGGCCACGCCCACGGCCACGGCGCCTCGGCGCCCACCTGGCAGCCCCCCCAGGACGAGCCGGACAGCCCGCGGGGCGACCGGCCCGTGCCCGAGTTCCTGGCCGAGTTCGTCAAGAGCAAGCCCGTCGTGATCTTCATGAAGGGCACGCCGGCCATGCCGATGTGTGGCTTCAGCGCCAACGCCGCCGGCATCCTGCGCACCTACGGGGTGGAGATGGCCGCCTTCGACGTGCTCTCCGACCCCGAGGTCCGCGAGGGCGTCAAGCAGTTCAGCCAGTGGCCGACCCTGCCCCAGATCTACGTCGGCGGCGAGTTCGTCGGCGGCGCCGACATCCTGATGCAGATGCACCAGTCCGGCGAGCTCAAGGAGATGATCCAGCAGGCGGTGGCCGCGGCCCAGGCCTGAGCCGGCCGTCCCGCCCGGGTCTCAGGGCCCCGGAAGGACGATGGCGTGGTCGGCCGCGGCCAGCAGGGCGGGCGAGACGGTGCCGACGATCACGGTGGCGCCGCGCTCCGCCATGCGCCGCAGGGCCTCGACCAGGGGCCCCTGGTCGTCGGGGTGCAGCCCCACGGTGGGCGCGTCGAGGACCACCACCCGGTCGTCCAGGCGCCGCGCCTCCCCGCCGCCGGGCGCGCCCGTGCGCGCCAGCTCCTGGGCCAGGCGCAGGCGCTGCCCCTCGCCACCGGAGAGGGTCGCGGCAGGCTGTCCCAGCGGCAGGTAGCCCAGGCCGACCTGGCGCGCGGCGAGCAGGGGGGGGGCGAGCACCTTGTGGGCCGCGAACAGCACGCTGGCCTCGTGGACCTCGGTCTCCAGCAGCTCGGCGACGGTGCGGCCCTTGAGGCGGACCCGCAGGGTGTCCCGCTGGAAGCGGTGCCCCTCGCAGACCGGGCAGGGCTCGTCCTGGGCGTCGTCGGCCAGCGAACCGCCGGCCAGGACCTCGACCCGGCGCAGGCCGGCGCCCTGGCAGGCCTCGCAGCGGCCGCCGGGGCGATCGAAGCGGAACCGCGCCGCGTCGAAGCCCAGGATGCGCGCCTCGCGGGTCTGGGACAGCAGCTCGCGCAGCGGGGCCCAGGCCCCCAGCAGCGTGGCCACGCAGGAGGTGGCGCCGGGCGTCGCCCCGGTCCGCTCGAAGGTCAGCAGCTGGCTCAGCCCCTCGACACCGTCCAGCCCCCGGTGCGGCAGGGCGGCCTCGGTGGAGAGGCCCATCCGGGCGCGCAGGGCGGGGATCAGCGTGCCGACCAGCAGGGTGGTCTTGCCGCTGCCCGAGGGGCCGGTCACCACGGTGAGGCGGCCCCGCGGGAAGCGGGCGTCGACCCCGCCGCGTAGGCCCAGGACGTGGCCGGTCGCGCCCCGCAGCGTGAGCCCCGGCAGGTCGTCGGGCGGCGGAGGCGGCAGCGGGGCGGGCGGAGGGCAGGGGAGGAGCTCGGCCGGCAGGGACGAACCGCCACCCTGCCAGGTGACCCTTCCTCCGCGCCGGCCCGCGCCGGGACCGAAGGCGACGACGTGGTCGGCGCACGAAACCAGGGCGGGGCTGTGGGTGACCGCCAGGGTGGGCACCTCCCCCGAGGCCAGCAGCGCCACCATCGCGCGCTCCGCGACCGGGTCCAGCCCGGCCAGGGGCTCGTCGAGCACCAGGAGCGCGCCCGGGATCAGGCGGGCCCGCTCCCAGGTGGTGAGCACCCGGAGGCGCCGCAGCTCCCCGCTGGCCAGCTCCCGGGCGCGGCGCGAGCCGGGCAGGTGGCCCAGGCCGGCCGAGACCGCGAGCTCGACCCACCGGCGCACCCGCGCGCCGGCCGGGCAGGCCGGCCCCGGCAGCTCGCCCAGCCGCTCGGGCAGGCAGGCCAGGGGGGCGTCGACCAGCGAGGGCCAGGGGTGGCCGGCGGCCCCGACGGCGCGGTGCGCGACCTCGTCCCGAAGGCCTGTGCCGCCGCAGGCCGGGCACGCCGCTCCCTGCACCGCGGCCGTGCCCTCGCAGGCGCGGCACCGGGCCCCGGCGCCCCCGGCCAGCCACTCGGCCCGGACCGGCTCCAGCTCGACATGTGGGTGGTCCGGGCACCACGGGCGCTCCGAGAAGCTGTGCTCCTGCTCGTCCACGAGCGCCACCACGCGCCCCTGGCCGGCGACCAGGGTGGTGCCGACGGCCTCGGCCAGGCGGTCCGCCGCCTGCGCGTCGGGGCGCAGGCGATCGACCACGACGTCCAGGTCGTGCGGCAGGCGCGCGTCCACCGCGGGGGCCTCCTCCACCCGGTGGAGCTGGCCGTCGATGCGTACGCGCGCGAAGCCCTGGCGCCCCACCTCCTCGACCAGGGGGCCCAGGCCCCCCAGCCGCCCGCGGGCGACGGGAGCGAGCAGGGTCAGGCGCCGCCCCTCGGCCCGGCGCAGCAGCTCGGCGGTGATGGCGTCGGCCGTGGTGACCGGCAGCGGGCGGGCGCACGCCGGGCAGCGCTGCACGCCCGCGGCCATCGCGACCGCCACCAGGTCGGGGGTGAGGCCGAGCAGGTCGAGCACGCGGGCCCCCGCAGGGGGAGGGCTGCGGTCGCTGACGGCCAGCGTCAGGGGCAGGCCGTCCAGCTCGCTGACCCGCGGGCCGGCGCCGGAGAGGGGGGGGTGGCCCAGGGCCGCGGCCAGGCGGGCCCGCGCGGCGGCGTGCACCGTGTCCAGCGCCAGCGAGGTCTTGCCCGAGCCGCTGGGCCCCACCAGCGCGCACAGCCCGGTGGTCGGCAGGTCGAGGTCGACCCCTCGCAGGTTGTGTGTCCGCGCGCCGCGGATCCGGATCGGTGGCGAGGGCAGGGTTGCTCCGGCGGGGGTTGCTCCGGCGAGCGGGGCGGCAGGTCGACGCGGGCGACAGCGCCACCCCTCGTGGATATCCCGTGGGGATGTCCGACCGGCCCTCCTCCGTCTCCCCCTCCTCCGTCTCCCCCTCCGCCGACGCCCCTCCTCCGCCGCTGCCGCTGGCCGTGCGCGCGGCTGTGGGGCTGCTGCTGGTGGGCAGCGCCGTCGCGGCGGGCGGGCTGGCCCGCGCGCAGCTTCACCTCGCACACGGGCCGGGCGCCGCCGAGGGAGCCGGAGGCCTGGCCGTCTCCGGGGTGCCGGCGGTCGTGTGGGCCACGCCCTGGCAGGTGGTGGCCCTGGTGCTGCTGGTCGGCACGGGCGTGGGCGGCGCGCGGGGCGAGGCGGCCCGCGGCGCGGTGGTGACGGTGCTCGGCCTGCTGACGGCGATGGTGGGAGGGTTGGGCCTGGTGGGCGGGTGGAGCGGCACCGGCCTGGCCGCATGGGGCTGGGGACTGGCGGCCATGCACGCGGCGGCCTGGGGCCTGTCCTTGCTGCCGGCCGGTCCCCGCCGGCCCCGCTGGCCCCAGGTGGACGACTGGCTGCCTGCCATGCTGGTGGGGCTGACCGCGCTGATGGGCTTCGGCTTCTGGGCGCGCATCGTGGCCTTCCAGCTCGACCAGGAGGTGGAGCAGGCCCAGGCGGAGCCGGCGCTGTCCTTGCCGGCCGAGGCCGCCGTCGCCACGGCGCTGCGGACGCAGTACCCGGTGTCGGTGCCGCCGCTGCGCTCCCCGGCGCCCATCGACGACCAGGACCCCTCGGTGGGCCCCCTGGACGCCCCGGTCACGGTGGTCTCCTTCCTCGACCTGCAGGACGAAGCCTCGCGCCGGATCGCCTGGATGCTGGTGGAGCTCGAGCCGCGGTACCAGGACCGGGTCCGCTTCGTGACCAAGCACCTGCCGATGGACGCCTCCTGCAACGAGAAGCGCCGCCGGACCACGCACCCGCGGGCCTGCGCGGTGGCGGTCGCGCTGCAGTGCGCCCACGCCCAGCGCGGCTTCCGGGGCTACCGGCTGAACCTGCTGCGCAACCCGCACGCCGTCGAGGACGCCGACCTCGACGCCTACGCGGCGTCGCTCGGCCTGGATCCCGTGGCCTTCGCCGCCTGCCGCGCGGGCGAGGAGGGGCGGGAGGCGGTGACGGCGGACGTGGAGCAGGCTGGGAAGGGCACGATGGTCGACCCGCCCCTGGTCTTCGTCGAGGGCAGGGTCCTGGACGCGACGGCGACCCTGGCCCAGCTCGAGGCGACCCTGGCGGTGGCGACCGGCGAGCGCCCGCTCGACGCCGACGGGCGCGCCGCGCCGCTGCTCCCCGTCGTGACCCAGGCGGCGGAGCCCCGGGGACCCGCGGCGATGGTCCCGGTCGGTGGCGCCTGGATGGACGCCGTGGAGTCGGCCCTGGACCCGGCGGGCGGGGCGGTGGCCGAGGTGGGCGCGTTGCCCTGGCCCATCGACCTGGACGGCGCGCGCGCCGCCTGCGCCGCCGCGGGGAAGCGGCTGTGCACCCGGGCGGAGTGGGTGGCGGCCTGCCAGGGCGCGCCCGCGCGAGACGACGACGGCGACGGTGACCTGTTCGAGGACCGGCGGGAGGGGCGGCTGCGCCCCTACGGTGACGCCTGGCGCGCGGGCTGGTGCCCGGACGCGGCGCCCGTCGGGCCGACCGGCGTGGCGCCGGCCTGTCGGACCCCCGAGGGGCTGCTCGACCTGGCCGGGGGGCGCGCGGAGTGGGTGGAGGAGGGGGTGCTGCTGGGCGGCGCCGCCGGCGACGGGGAGCGCGCGGGCTGCCACGCGGTCGAGGTGCCCCCCGGTCCCGGCTGGCGCGGCGCCAACACCGGCTTCCGCTGCTGCGCGGACGCGTCCGTCCCCGCGGCGGCCCAGGCCAGCGCCCTCGCGCCCGGCGAGCTGCCCGCCGCGGCCCTCCCGCCGCAGGTCCGCGCGGCCGTCGGCGAGGGCGCGGTCGTGCTCGTGCCCTGGCGCCTGGACTGCGCGCCCTGCCAGCAGGCCCTGATCGGGGCCGTGGCCGCCGCCGGCGACGGGCCGGCCCGGGTCCTGGCCGTCAACCTGCAGGAGGACCTCGCCGGGGCCCGCGAGTGGCTCGCCCGCGGGCAGGCGCCGATCACCTCGGTCGACGACCCGCAGGGGCGCCTCTCGGGCGCGCTGGGCGTGCCGGAGCTGCCGTGGGTGGGGGCCTTCGACGCGCAGGGCCGGCGGGTCGGGGCGTGGCGGGCGGCGCCGGGGACCGAGGACCTGGAGCGGGCCTTCGCGACGCCCTGAGGGGTCCGCGGCGGGGGCGCCCGACGCGCGGCGAGGGGAGGGGGTGGCGCGCTTGCGAGCGCGGTGCCGGCTTCTTAGGACCGCCGCGCATTGGGGCGTCGACTAATGGCAAGTCACCGGTCTTTGGAACCGGCCATGCAGGTTCGACTCCTGCCGCCCCAAGGCGCCTGCCGCCCCGCTCCGCCGAGGTCCCGATGCGCTCCGAGATCAAGATCTTCTCCGGCAACGCCAACCCGCAGCTCGCCGAGGCGATCGCCGACTACCTGGACCTGCAGCTGGGCCGCGCCAAGGTCGGCCGGTTCAGCGACGGCGAGATCAACGTCGACATCTCCGACAACGTGCGGGGCCGCGACGTGTACCTGATCCAGCCCACCTGCGCGCCGACCAACGACCACCTGATGGAGCTGCTGATCCTGGGGGACGCCTGCAAGCGCGCCAGCGCGGGGCGGGTCACGGCCGTGATCCCCTACTACGGCTACGCGCGGCAGGACCGCAAGGTCGCGCCGCGGGCGCCGATCAGCGCCAAGCTGGTGGCCGACCTGCTCAGCGCGTCGGGCATGGACCGCATCCTGACGATGGAGCTGCACGCGGGGCAGATCCAGGGCTTCTTCAACAAGCCGGTGGACAACCTCTACAGCAACGCGCGGCTCTCGGCCTTCCTGGAGCGGGAGCTGCCCCTGGAGAACCCGGTGCTGGTCTCGCCGGACGCCGGTGGCGTGGAGCGGGCCCGGGCCTTCGCCAAGCGGCTGGGGGCGGGCCTGGCCATCATCGACAAGCGGCGCAGCGGGCCCAACGTCGCCGAGATCATGCACCTGATCGGCGACGTCAAGGGGAAGACGGCGATCCTGGTCGACGACATGATCGACACGGCCGGCACGCTCTGCGGGGCCGCGCAGGCCGTCAAGGACCAGGGTGCGACGCGGGTCTTCGCGGTCGCCACCCACGCGGTGCTCTCCGGCCCCGCCATCGAGCGCATCCGGTCCAGCGTGATCGAGCGGGTCGTCGTCACCGACACGATCCCGCTGAGCGCGGCGGCCCGGGAGTCCGGCCGGTTCTCGGTCGTCAGCGTCGCCAGCCTGTTCGGCGAGGCGATCCGCGCCATCCACCACGACGACTCGGTCAGCCGCCTGTTCATCTGATCGGCGGCCGGCGCGTCCGCGGGCGGGGTCGCCTCCGCCTTGACGCGCTGCGCGGCCCGCAGTAGGTGCCTGCCGCCGCGGGGTCCGCCTCGCGACACGCTTGCCCGTACGGGCACCCGGCTCCCGGGGCGTCTCGACGCCTGGGAGGCGGGAGAACCAGCGGCCCCGCCGCTCGCGTCGTCGGTCCCCTCCCGGGGGCCCGCAGTCCAGGACGACGCACCTCGCAGCCTCGCTGCGAGCGACGGGGCCACCATCCTGCTGGACTGCCCGGGACCCGCGCCCCGCGGTGCCCGGCCCCCACCCTTGTCTCGACTGGCCCATCGCCAGCCGGCACCGAGGAGCCGCAATGGCCACCGTGAGCCTCGACGCCCAACTCCGGACCACCACCGGCAAGGGCGCTGCCCGCAAGGCCCGCGCCGCCGGGTCCCTTCCCGCCGTGGTGTACCGCGGCGGGCAGTCCGCCACCGCCATCAGCCTCGACCCCGAGGCCCTGGAGCTCGCCTTCCAGAAGACGGGGGACCGCAACACCCTCATCGAGCTGGTGATCGCCGGGGAAGGCAAGCGGACCTGCCTGGTCCGCGAGGCGCAGCGCAACCCCGCGACCCGCCGCCTCGAGCACGTCGACTTCTTCGAGGTCGCCCCCGACGACGTCGTCACGGTGACGGTCAAGACCAACCCGGTCGGGACCGCGGTCGGCACCAAGCTGGGCGGCAAGCTCCAGCTCATCCGCCGGACCCTGGACGTGCGCTGCAAGCCGGCCTTCATCCCCACCACGGTCGACGTCGACGTCACCCAGATGGAGGTCAACACCTTCATCCGCGCGTCGCAGGTCACCCCGCCGGCGGGCTGTGAGCTGGTGTTCGACGCCGACTTCAACGTCGTCGCCGTGCTCGGCAAGCGGGCCGAGACCGGCAAGCCGGCCGAGGCCTGAGCACGTGCGCCTGGTGGTCGGACTGGGGAACCCTGGCAAGCGCTACGCAGCGACGCGCCACAACGTGGGCTTCCGCGTGGTGGAGCTGCTCGCGCAGCGCTGGGGGATCCCTGCCGACCAGGCGCAGCTCGGCAACCTCGTGGGCCATGGCGCCATCCGCCACGAGCGGACCGCCCTGGCCCGCCCGCAGCAGTACATGAACTGCTCCGGCCAGCCCGTCGCCTCCCTGCTCGGCTACTACAAGCTGGGCGTGGAGGCGCTCGTCGTCGTGCACGACGAGGTCGAGCTGCCCTTCGGCCAGGTCCGCGTCAAGGCGGGCGGCGGTCACGGGGGCCACAACGGGCTGCGGGACCTGGTCAAGCACCTGGGCGCCGACTTCGACCGGGTCCGGGTGGGCATCGGCCGCCCTCCCGAGGGCTGGGACACCGCCGACTACGTGCTCGGGCGCTTCTCCGAGCCCGAGGCCGCCGCCCTGGACGGGCTGGTGGAGACCGCCGCCGACGCCGTCGAGGAGATCGTCTCCGCCGGCACCCCGGCGGCCATCGAACGCTTCAACCCTCGGCCCACGCCGGGTGATCGCCCGGCGGGCGGCGCCCGGGGGGGCCTCTCCGCAACGCGCTAGCCGCACCTTCCCGAGCGTGTCGGCCGCGACGCGCGAGGAGCAACCGAACCATGCAGTACGTCATCGCCGTCCCGATCGCGGGCGTGTTGGCGCTGGCCTTCGCCTTCTGGAAGGCGAGCTGGATCAGCAGCCAGGACGCGGGCAACGAGACCATGAAGGAGATCGCCTTGCGCATCCAGGAGGGTGCCATGGCCTTCCTCAAGCGCGAGTACACGGTCATCGCGGGCTTCGTGGTGGTGGTCGCGGGCCTGCTGGCCCTGGCCAACATGAGCGGTGAGCACCAGAGCCCGCTCATCGCGGTGGCCTTCGTCGTCGGCGCCATCGCCTCGGGCCTGGCGGGCTACTTCGGCATGCGCGTGGCGACCAAGGCCAACGTCCGGACGACCCAGGCCGCCACCAAGAGCATGCCGGCGGCGCTGCAGGTGGCCTTCTCGGGCGGCTCGGTGATGGGCATGAGCGTGGTCGGCCTGGCCCTGGTCGGCCTGGGCAGCCTCTTCCTGGCCTTCACCGGCATGTTCGGCGAAGGGTCCATGCTCAAGATCCTCAACGTCGTCACCGGCTTCAGCATGGGCGCCAGCTCGATCGCGCTGTTCGCGCGGGTGGGCGGCGGCATCTACACCAAGGCCGCCGACGTCGGCGCCGACCTGGTGGGCAAGGTCGAGTCCGGCCTGCCCGAGGACGACCCCCGCAACCCCGCCGTCATCGCCGACAACGTGGGCGACAACGTGGGCGACGTGGCCGGCATGGGCGCGGACCTCTTCGAGTCCTACGTCGGCGCCATCGTGGGCGCGATGATCCTGGGCTTCGGCTTCCAGGAGGCCCACGAGGGCTCCTCGCTGGCCCCGATCATCCTGCCGATGCTGATCGCGGCCGGTGGCATCGTCGCCTCGATCGCGGGCACCTTCGTCGTGCGCACCAAGGAGGGGGGCAACCCCCAGCACGCGCTCGATGCCGGCTCCTTCGGCGCCGCGGGTGTCATGGCGATCGCCACCTTCGGCCTGGCCTACTGGCTGTGGCCGCAGAGCGGCTTCCACAACCTGGACAACGCGGGCGTGCCCGACGGGCGCATCGTGCACTGGTGGCAGGTCGGCGGCGCGACCGTGATCGGCCTCATCACCGGCGTGGCCATCGGTCTCATCACCTCCTACTACTGCTCGATGGGCAAGGGCCCGGTCAACAGCATCGCCGAGCAGTCCCGCACCGGCACGGCGACCAACATCATCGCCGGCCTGGGCGTGGGCATGCAGAGCACCGCCCTGCCGATGGTCTTCATCGCCGGCGGCGTGCTGCTCTCCAACCAGCTCGCCGGCCTGTACGGCGTGGCAATCGCCGCGCTGGGCATGCTCTCCACCACGGGCATCCAGCTCGCCGTGGACGCCTACGGCCCCATCGCCGACAACGCCGGCGGCATCGCCGAGATGAGCCACCAGCCCAAGGAGGTGCGCGAGCGCACCGACACGCTGGACGCCGTGGGCAACACCACGGCCGCCATCGGCAAGGGCTTCGCCATCGGGTCGGCCGCCATGACCGCCCTGGCCCTGTTCGCCGCCTTCATGCAGCAGGCGCGGCTGACCACCATCGACCTGTCCAACCCGCTGGTCATGTCCGGCCTGTTCATCGGCGGCATGCTGCCCTACCTGTTCTCGTCGATGGCGATGAGCGCGGTGGGCGAGGCCGCCATGGACATGATCACCGAGGTGCGGCGGCAGTTCCGGGAGATCCCGGGCCTGCTCGAGGGTACGGCCCGCCCCGACACCGCCCGCTGCGTGGAGATCTCCACCACCGCCGCCATCAAGAAGATGGTGGTGCCCGGCGCGATGGCCATCGTCAGCCCGGTCGTGGTCGGCTTCCTGTTCGGCTCCCAGGCCCTGGGCGGCCTGCTGGCCGGCGTGACGGTCTCCGGCGTGCTGATGGCGATCTTCATGTCCAACGCCGGCGGCGCCTGGGACAACGCCAAGAAGTCCTTCGAGGGCCAGGGCTTCAAGATGTCGGACGGCACCTACGTCAAGAAGGGCACCGAGACCCACGCGGCCGCCGTCGTGGGCGACACCGTCGGCGACCCCTTCAAGGACACCGCGGGCCCGTCGCTGAACATCCTGGTCAAGCTGATGAGCGTGGTCGCCCTGGTCATCGCCCCCCTGCTGACCATCCACGGCCTGCTCAACCTGTGAGAACCCCGGTCGCCCGGCCGATGGTGGCCGGGGGACCTCGACGCCGGTCTCCGCAGTGGCGGCCGGCACCTCCGCGGGGGCGGGCAAGCCCGCTCCCCATCCCTGTCCAAGTGGAGGACCCCTCCCCATGATCCGTCACGAGTACGAGACGATCTACGTGACGCGCCCGGACCTCGATGAGGTCCAGCAGGCGCGCATCGACGACAAGCTCAAGGGCATCGTCGAGAACGGCGGCGAGCTGCTCGTCTTCGAGCAGTGGGGCAAGCGCAAGCTCGCCTACCCGATCCGTCGCATGCTGCAGGGCAGCTACCAGTTCCTGCACTACGTCGCCCCGGC
Source organism: Myxococcota bacterium (assembly GCA_023150805.1). GTDB lineage: Bacteria > Myxococcota_A > UBA796 > UBA796 > UBA2385 > UBA2385. The sequence continues at coordinate 16,050 of JAKLKF010000107.1, forward strand.
CGATCTGCCGATCGAGCTGGAGCGCAACATGAACCTCGAGGACACCCTCATCCGCTACATCACCGTCCGCCTCAACGAGAACGTCGAGGTGGAGCCGACCCGGGCCGCGGCCCTGGCGATGCAGGACCGGCGGGCCTCCCGCCTGGGCCTGGGCGCCGAGGACGAGGACGGGGAGTCGGTGAGCGACGAGGACTCCGACGACGCCAACAGCGAGGAGGGCTGAGCCATGTCCACCACCGGAAAGGTCAACGTCGAGTCGGTCATGCGAGCCCGCCGGCGCCGCCGGAAGAGCTGCCCCTTCTGCGCCGACAAGGTCGCGGAGATCGACTACAAGGATCCGAAGCTGCTCCGCCGGTACATCACCGAGCGCGGCAAGATCGTCCCCCGGCGGGTGTCGGGTGTGTGCGCCAAGCACCAGCGCAGCCTGGCCCTGGCCATCAAGCGCGGTCGGCACATCGCCTTCCTGCCCTTCCTCGCGACCGAGTAGGAGCGCGTCATGAAGGTCATCCTCCAGCAGGACGTGCAGAACCTCGGGCGCGTCGGCGACATCGTGAAGGTCCGGGACGGCTACGGCCGCAACTTCCTGGTCCCTCGCGGGCTCGCCGTCGTGGCTGACGAGCGCAACGTCCGTCGTCTCGACCACCAGAAGCGTGAGGCCTCCGCCAAGGCCGCCCGCGTCCTGGGTGAGGCCCGCGCGGCCGCCGAGCGCATCGGCCAGACCGCCGTGTCCATCAAGGTGCAGGCGGGCGAAGAGGGCCGCCTCTTCGGCGCGGTCACCAACCGGGACATCGTGGACGCGCTGGCCGCCGAGGGGGTGGTCGTCGACCGCCGCCAGGTCGAGCTGGCCGAGCCGATCAAGCAGATCGGCGTGTTCACTGTGCCGGTGCGGCTGCACGCCGAGGTCGAGGCCGCGGTCAAGGTCTACGTCATCCAGCAGTAGGCCCCCGTGTCGAGTCATCCACCCCCCGAGGGCGGCCGCCCGCTTCCGCACAGCGCGGAGGCGGAGCGCGTCGTGCTCGGGGGGTTGATGCTTGATGGCAGCCAGGTCCTGGCCATCGCCGAGTTCCTGGAACCCGACGACTTCTTCAGCGACAAGCACAAGGCGCTCTTCGCCCTCCTGGTCGAGATGGCCAACAAGGAGGAGCCGACCGAGGTGCTGGCGGTGGTGGAGCGGATCGCCGCGGCGGGCCGCGGCGAGGAGATGGGCGGCCTGGCCTACGTCAGCGCGCTCATCGACCAGGTCCCCAGCGCCGAGAGCGTGGAGTACTACGCGCGCATCGTGCGCCAGCGGGCTGTCGCGCGGCGGCTGGTGAACGCCTCGCGCGAGATCGGCGAGCGCGCGCTCTCCGGGCAGGATGACCTGACCGAGCTGCTGGACTTCGCCGAGTCGAGCATCTTCGAGGTCACCCAGCAGAAGTCGAGCCAGGACTGGTTCAGCCTCTCCGAGGTGGTGGACGCCGAGTTCCTGCGCATCGAGGCGCTGGCCAAGGCCTGGGCCGAGAGCGACGGCACCAACCGGGGCCTGACCGGCGTCACCACCGGCTTCGTCGACCTCGACCGCAAGCTGTCGGGCTTCCAGGCCACCGACCTGGTGATCCTCGCGGCCCGCCCCGCGATGGGCAAGACGGCGCTGGCGCTCAACTTCGCCCGCTATGCCGCCATGAGCGGCGCGGGGGTGGGCGTCTTCTCGCTGGAGATGAGCAAGGGCCAGCTCGCCACGCGCATGCTGACCTCGGCCGCGCGGGTCGACGCGGGCAAGGTCCGCACGGGCGATCTCTCCCGCGACCAGGACTGGCCCCGCCTGCAGGCCGCGGCAGAGGAGCTGTACCAGCTCCCGCTGCACATCGACGACACGCCCGGCCTGACCATCACCCAGATCCGCAGCAAGTGCCGCCGGCTGAAGGCCCGCCACCCCAACCTGCGCTTCGTCGTCGTCGACTACATCGGCCTGATGCAGGGCGACCCTCGGGTCTCGCGGCAGGAGCAGATCAGCGGCGCCAGCCGGGGGCTCAAGCTCATCGCCAAGGAGCTGGGTGTGACCGTGCTCTGCCTGTCCCAGCTCAACCGCGGCGTCGAGCAGCGCCCCAACAAGCGGCCCGTCCTGTCCGACCTGCGCGAGTCGGGCGCCATCGAGCAGGACGCCGACATCATCATGTTCATCTACCGAGACGAGTACTACAACCCCGAGACCACCCCCGAGCCCGGCGTCGCCGAGGTCATCATCGCCAAGCAGCGCAACGGACCCACGGGCACGGTCAAGCTGTCCTGGCAGGGCCAGCACGCCCTGTTCGGCAACCTCGCGCAGGACGTGGGCTACCTGTGAAGCGGACCGTCGGCGCCACCCTGCTGGCCCTCCTCGCGCTGGTCTCGTCCCCGGCGCGGGCGCTCGATGGCAACGACGAGCTGGTGCTGGCGCTGGAGGGGGGGGCGGTGGTCCGGGGCTGGTACGTCGGCGTGGACCAGGGGGTGCTGCGCCTGTCGGGGGACAACCGCTTCACCGACGTCCCGCTGGAGCAGGTGGTCGCGGTGCAGCGCGACGGCCAGGCGCTGGAGCTGTCGGCCTTCCAGGCCGAGGCCGCCGCCGCGCAGGCCACCCTCGACGCGCTGCGCGCCGACCCCCCGCGGGTGGCCCCGCCCGCGGTGGCCTTCGGCGCCTCCCTGGTGTGGGCCGGCGCCGGCCACGCCGCGGCGGGGGACTGGCGGGGGGGCGCGGGCTGGGCGGCCGTCGACCTGGTCCTGCTCGGGGCCGCCGCCTGGACCCTGGGGGTCCAGCAGTCCACCGGCGCCGCCATCCCCATCGTGGCCGTCGACGCGCTGGTCCGGGTGGTCGCAGCCGGCGACGCCGCGCGGATCGCGCGCCGGGAGCGCCGCCGCCTCGACGGCCTGGCGCCGGTCCCCCGACCGTGACCCGCGAGCGCCGCGTGGCCTTCCCCGCGCATCGGCCTTGACAGGCACGGGGCTCGTCCACTATCAGGAACCGTCTTTCGGAGCGCCCCGGTCGCGGCGGCGATTCCGCCCCCCCCTCCGTCGCGGGCACCGCAACCCGAGCCCGCGCCTCCACTGTGGAGAGGTCGAAGTCATGAACGAGCTGATCGCCACTTTCACCGCCCTGGTCGACGAGTACGCCAAGCACCGCGACTACATCCAGAAGGCCAAGGCCCAGGCGGCGAAGTTCTCCCCGGCGGTCATCGAGAAGGTCATCCTCGACCACGAGATCAAGTCCTCGGCCGCCGCCGAGGCGGTCCTGCCGCACGTCGGCGCGCTGGTGCAGGCCATCGGCGCCATCGACGCCGAGAAGGCCGAGATCGACCAGGGCCGGTCGGGCTCGGTGGAGCAGATGGAGGAGCTGGAGCTCCGCCTGGCCATCGGCGAGATCGAGGATGCCGAGTTCCAGGACCTGGCGGGCAACCTCCGCCAGACGCTGGACGGCGCGGCCAGCCGCGTGCAGGCCCTCGACGACGATCGGCAGGGCCTGCAGGCGGCGCTGGACCGCTGGGTGTCCCTGGCGGACGCCGCGGGCCAGGACACCGGGGTGCCCAGCGCCTCGGCCCCGGCCGCCCCGGCCGCCCCGATGGCCGAGGTCGCCGAGGCCAGCGAGGAGAGCGCGGCCGACGACACGATCGGCGACGTGATCCTCCCCGAGCCCCCCGCGGCCGAGGAGCCGCAGGAGGAGGTGATCGAGGTCGAGGGCGACGCCCCCGTCGTCACCGACGTCGCCATCGGCGGCGAGCACTCCGCCGTGACCGGCATGCGCGAGGACGTCTCCGCCGTCTTCGACGACGCCCCGGCCGCGGTCGCCGAGCGCGCGGTCTCCGAAGAGGAGAACCTGATCGAGGTGGCCGAGGCCTCCGCCGACGAGCCGAGCGCCGACGTGGACTTCGGCTTCGACGACGACGGCGACGACTTCCTCGCGGGCGCCCCGGGCGCCGAGGTCCAGCTCGACCTGGTCGAGGAGAACGCGGACGCCGACGACGAGATCGCCGTCGACCTGGGCGAGGCCGCCGCCGGCGGCGAGGCGGTCGCCGCCGCCGAAGAGGTCGACGAGGCCCGCCGGGCGCTCCTGCTGTACCAGGAGGGCACCGCCGAGGAGCAGATCTACCCCTTCACCGGCGACGTGCTGACCATCGGGCGTGGCCGCGACAACGACATCCAGATCAAGAACGACTCCAAGGTGAGCCGCTTCCACTGCCGTCTGTTCCGCCGCGGTGGGAACTTCTACATCGAGGACAACAAGTCGAGCAACGGCACGCTGGTCAACGGCGAGCTCATCACCGAGCGCCGCCTGTTCGGCGGGGAAGAGGTGATCATCGGCGAGACCTTCTTCCGCTTCCGGATCATGTGATCCGGGCGGCTGCGGTGGTCCGACGATGACCGGGCGCCGCGCTGTGGGGTCGGCGCCGGCCGCCTTCTACAGCACCCACCAGGTCGCGGGGATGCTGGGCGTCAGCCTGGCCACCGTGGTGAACTGGACCCGGTTGGGGCGGCTGCACGCCCACCGCACGCCGGGTGGTCATCGCCGCATCAGCCGGGACGAGGTGCTGCGCTTCTGCCAGGAGCACCGCTACCCGGTCCCCACCGAGCTGGCCGGCGCGGTCCGCGCCACCCGCCGCGGTCCTCCCCGCGTGCTCATCCTGCACCGGGACCTGGCCTGGGCCGAGCTGGTGAGCGACTACCTCCGCTTCGACCGGGAGCTGGAGATCACGGTCACCGATCGGCCCCTGGAGGCGGGCTTCCGCCTGGCCCAGGTCCGCCCCCACCTGGTCCTGCTCGACCTGGAGCTGGGCGACGTGCCCGCGCGGGCGCTCGCCCGCCTGGCGGACGAGCTGGACCCCCGACCGCTGCTGGTCGGCAGCCAGCCGGTCCGCGGCGCGGACGGCGAGGCCCTGCTGGCCGAGGGCACGCTCGCCGGGGTCGTGGTGCGGTCGACGGCCATCGCCGACCTCTGTCGCCGGCTGCTCGACCTGTTGCCGGCCGAGTAGGCCACCGCGGCCCCCTCCTCAGCCCCCGGGCCGGCGCCATGCCCACGGGGTGGCCGAGACGCCCTCGCCCCGGGCCGGCAAGGGCTGGGTGGACATCGGCAGGCTGGGGCGGTCGGCGCGGCGCCGGACGCGGATCAGCTCGGCCGCGATGCTCACCGCGATCTCCTCGGGCGTCTCCGCGCCGATGTCCAGGCCCACCGGCGCGCAGAGCCGCTCGAAGAGGGCGGGGTCGACCCCGGCGGCGCGCAGCCGGAGCAGGAAGCGCGTCACCTTGGTCTTGCTGCCGATCATGCCGAGCCAGGCCAGCTCGCGAGGCAGGAGCGCCTCGACCAGGTCCTGGTCGAGCGCGTGCTCGTGGGTGACCACCAGGTGGTAGGCCAACGGGCCGCTGGGGAGCTGGTCGAGCACCCGGCGCGGGTCCGCCTCGATCCGCTCGACCGCGTCCGGCAGGTCGGCGTCCTGCAGCAGCTCCTCGCGGTCGTCGACGACCGTGACCTGGAAGCCCAGCGGCACGGCCATCCGGGCGGTCGCCGCGCCGACGTGCCCCGCGCCGTGGATGACCAGCCGCTCCCGCCGCTCCAGCGGCTCGATGAAGGCGTCCATCTCTCCTCCGCAGCACATCCCGAGGTCCCGGGTCAGGTGGACGAGGTACCGGCGGGGCCGCCCCTCGCCGATCGCCAGCCGGGCCTGCTCGACCACCCGGTGCTCGAAGACCCCGCCGCCGACGGTGCCCACGGTGCGGCCGTCGGCGTACACCAGCATCCGGGCCCCCCCGTGTCGCGGCGCCGAGCCCTGCACCCCGACCACGGTCACCAGGGCGGCCGCGTGCCCCTGCTCCATGGCCTGGACCGCGGCGGTGAGGACCTTCACGTCGTGCTCCCGGGCGACCGCTCCACCGTGGAGGGCCGACGTGGGAACCTACCCCGGCGCCACGGTTGCCCGCACCGGCGCGCTGGTTTACCCTCGCCGCCTTCCGGAGCGTCGGGTGCGGACGGGCAGGCAGACATCACCGCGGCTCCTTTCCGGCTGGGCGCTGCTCGCGCTCGCGCTGGGGGGCGTCGCTCGGGCCCAGCAGCCGCCGACCGAGCCGGCGCCGGACGCGGGCGCCCCCCCGCCGGACCTGGTGCAGGCGCCTCCCACTGCGCCGGTGATCCCGTGGAGCCGCGACCACCTGTGGCGTCCGGCCGGCTGGCACCGCGAGGTGCACAGCGTGGCGTTGACCGCGCGGGGAACCCGCCTGGCCCTGGGACCGGGGGGCGAGGTGCACCGCGCGACCCCCGGGGGCGCCTGGCGCGTCGTGCTCGCCGCTCCGGGCGCGGCGCAGGTCGAGACCAGCCAGGACGAGGACGTCCTGATCGAGTCCGAGGCGACGGTGGAGGAGCTGATCGACCTGCCCGAGGCCGAAGGCGGGAGCGTCGACGAGGCCGGGGAGGAGGACGAGGCGGCGGAGATCGCAGACCAGCAGGACGACCTGCTCGACGAGCTGTCCGGCGCCGTGCAGGGCGGCGCCGCCGAGCTGGACGCCGCGGTGCTCGACGTCGGCGAGCGCGTGGAGGGGGAGCGCCCCGCCCCGGTGGTCGGGCGGCTGTGGGCCAGCGCCTCCGCCGACGGCCCGCTGCTCGTGGGGCGCGCCGACGGCCTGTGGCGGAGCCAGGACGACGGCCAGACCTGGGTCCGCGTGTCGCCCGCCCCCGGGGTGCGCGCCGTGCTGGAGCGGGAGGACGGCAGCCTGCTGGCTGGCGGCGCCGAGGGGCTGGGCGTCAGCCTGGACCAGGGGCAGCGCTGGCGGCGGGCGCCGGGCGCCCTGGACGACGTCCAGGTCCACGCGCTCGCGCGGGTCGGCGAGGCGCTGCTGGCGGGCACCGCGCAGGGCCTCTACATCTCGGTGGACGGGCGGCGCTGGAGCCGGACGGGCACCGTCGACGGAGAGCCGCTGGTCGTCTGGGACATCCTGCCCGACCCGGACTGGGCGGGGGGCATGTGGCTGGCCACCTCGCGCGGGCTGCTGCGCTCCGACGATCTGGGCCAGACCCTGCGGCCGGCCAGCCGGAACCCGCTGGTCGGCGTCCGCGACATCGTCGCCCTGCCGCGGCCGGGCCACCTGCTCATCACCGGCGAGGACGGCGCCTGGGAGACGGTCGACGGGGGGCTGACCTGGCAGCCCGTCTCCACCGGCCTGCCGGGGCCTCGCACCTTCGGGCTCGCCACCCTGGGCGAGCTGGTCCTGCTGGGCGGGCACGACGGCGTGTACCAGCTCGGCCGCGCTCCGGCGCCCGAGGCCCAGGCTCGGGCCCAGGCCGCCGCGCCGCCCCCGGTCGGGCCCCCTCTCTTCGAGGTCGTGGGGCGCGCGCTGGAGCGCCCGGGCCTGGATCTCGACGTGCTGACGGTCTCCGGCCGCCTGGTCGCCGCGACCATGATGCCCCGCCTGCAGCTGGGCCTGGAGCACCGGGTCTCCCGCTACCGGGACACCCTCTACGACTCCCTCTCGACCAGCGAGTACCGGCTGCCCGAGACCACGGCCGAGGTGCTGCTGTGCTGGGGGGCCTGCGCCAGCGTGGACGCCACGACGGACTACGACTCCGACGGCTACGACGTCACGACCGAGACCATCGAGATCGAGGACGTGACCGAGGACCTGGCCGTGGTCGACGGGCAGGTCTACGACATGTCCGACATCGGCGCGCTCTCCTCGGCCTCCGCCAACATCGCCCAGCGCGCGACCACCTACCGCACCGACGTCGCCCGCCTGGTCTCCGACGCCTGGATCTCCCGCAACCGCCTGGTCACCGAGACCACCTCCGTGGGTTCGCTCCCCCTGCGGGAGCAGGTGTCCCACGCCCTGCTCATCGACGAGCTGTCCGCGCGCCTCGACCTCTACACGGACGGCTGGTTCAGCCGCGCCCTGGCCTCCGACTCCACCCCCCGGTGAGCGCCGACGGCGCCCCTGGAGCCCCCATGCACGCACTCCTGCTCCCCCTCTTCCTGGCCCCGCTCGCCCTGACCCCGCCCGCCCGCGCGGCCGAGGTCACCGCTCCGGCCGCGGCGGAGGCCGGCTCCACCCTGCCCCTGAACGCCGCCAGCGCCGAGCAGCTCGCGTCCCTGGACCAGGTCGAGCCGGGCGAGGCGGCGGCCATCGTGCGCCTGCGCGAGCAGCGCGGCCGCCTGTCCTCGGTCGAGGCCCTGCGCGTGCTCGACCTGGACGAGCCGACCATGGACGCGCTGCGCCTGGGCACGCACATGGACCTGTCCCTGACCAAGGTCGCCAACGACCGCCGCTACACCAGCGTGCAGGAGGTCCTGGCCCAGTTCGAGGGCGAGCCCAGCGCCCAGCGGGTGCAGGAGCTGGCCATGGACTACACCAAGACGCACCCGGGCCTGGTGGAGGGCTGGCTGTCGTCCTCCCGCACGGCCTACCTGCTGCCCAAGGTCAACCTCAAGTACAAGAAGGAGCTCGACTACTCCGACACCAACAAGTACGAGGAGGACATCGACAACCCCGGCGACTACATCGAGTACGACTACCAGGACCGCGCCGACAACGACGACGAGTTCGAGGTCAAGCTGGAGTGGCGCCTGGACAAGCTGGTCATCAGCTCCGAGCGGATCCGCGTCATCAACGAGGCGCAGGACATCGTCAAGCTCCGGGACAAGGTGCTCGAAGAGGTGACCCGCCTGTACTTCGACCGCCGTCGCCTGCAGGTCGAGCTGCTGCTGGACCCGCCCTCGGCCCTGGCCGACCAGCTCGAGAGCGAGCTGCGCCTGCAGGAGGCCACCGCGAACCTCGACGCCTTCACCGGCGGGGCCTTCTCCGCCTCGTTGCCCCGCTGAGCCCAAGGGCCCCTCCGTGCAGCACGATCTCGTCCTGATCCTCGACTTCGGGTCGCAGTACACGCAGCTCATCGCCCGGCGCATCCGGGAACAGGGCGTGTACTGCGAGATCCGCCCCTGCACGGACCGCCCGGGAGACCTGGCGCGCAGCCAGGACGCGCACGGCGTGCCCTGGAGCCTGGACCAGCGCCTCAAGGGCCTGGTGCTCAGCGGCGGACCCTCGTCGGTCTACGACGACGACGCGCCGCCCTTCGACCCGGCCTGGCTGGACCTGGACGTGCCGGTGCTGGGCATCTGCTACGGCATGCAGCTCCTCGCCCAGCAGGCGGGCGGGCAGGTGATGGGCGCCAGCCACCGCGAGTACGGCCACGCCGACCTCCAGGTGACCGCGGGCAGCCCGCTCTTCGCCGGCATCACGCCGCGCACCGCCGTGTGGATGAGCCACGGCGACCACGTCGCCACGCCGCCCACGGGCTGGCAGGTCCTCGCCCAGAGCGCCAACTGCCCGGTGGCGGCGATGGGGCGCGCCGACGGGCGCCGCTTCGGCATCCAGTTCCACCCCGAGGTGACCCACACCTCCGAGGGCACGCGCCTGCTGCGCAACTTCCTCTTCGAGGTCTGCCAGGCCCGCGCCGACTGGAGCATGGGCTCCTTCGTGGCCGAGCAGGTGGATCGCGTCCGGGCCCAGGTGGGCGACGGCCACGTGATCTGCGGGCTGTCGGGCGGGGTGGACAGCGCGGTGACCGCCGCCCTGCTGCACCAGGCGCTGGGGCCGCAACTGCACTGCATCTTCGTCGACAACGGCGTGCTGCGGAAGGGCGAGCGGGACGGCGTGGCGGCGGAGTTCGCCGAGCTGGATCTCGTCGTCGTCGACGCCCGGGAGCGCTTCCTCTCGGCCCTGGCAGGCGTGACGGACCCGGAGCGCAAGCGGAAGATCATCGGGGAGACCTTCATCCGCGTCTTCGAGGAGGAGGCCCGCCGCATCGAGGCGCGCCCCGACGTCGGCGGCCGGATCCGCTGGCTGGCCCAGGGCACGCTGTACCCCGACGTCATCGAGTCGGTCAGCTTCCGCGGCCCCTCGGCCACCATCAAGAGCCACCACAACGTCGGCGGCCTGCCCGAGCGCATGGACATGCAGCTCATCGAGCCGCTGCGCGAGCTGTTCAAGGACGAGGTCCGGGCGCTGGGCGCGGAGCTCGGCATGTCCCCGGCCCGCATCTGGCGCCAGCCCTTCCCGGGGCCCGGCCTGGCGGTGCGCGTGCTGGGCGAGGTCACGGCCGAGCGGGTGGCCGTCCTGCAGGAGGCCGACGCCATCGTCACCTCCGAGGTGGCCGCGGCCGCCGCGCACGACCCCGCCATCGCCGACATCTGGCAGGCCTTCGCGGTGCTGCTGCCGATCCGCAGCGTCGGCGTGATGGGCGACAACCGCACCTACGAGCAGACCTGCGTGGTGCGCGCCGTGCACAGCAGCGACGGCATGACCGCGAAGATCGCGCGCCTGCCCTGGGAGCTGCTGGAGCGGCTGTCCACCCGGATCATCAACGAGGTCCGCGGCATCAACCGGGTCTGCTACGACATCAGCAGCAAGCCCCCGGCGACCATCGAGTGGGAGTAGGCCCGGGCGGGCCGGCTCCCCAGCGGAGCGAAGCGGCGGCCCGGGGCGCCTGGCTCGTGGCGACGACGCTGGCGGTCGGCGGGGCGCCCC
>JAKLKF010000108.1 GCA_023150805.1 Myxococcota bacterium
CTTCCCGGTGCCGCGAGAAGTATATGCACGAGCCGTGCCAACTCTGGGCCAACGGAATTCCGAGCACTTGCGATGGGGGAGGGTGGGAAGTCCGTTACCCATCCGCCGCGACCCCGGCGCCGTCCCCGGCGGTCAACGGCGGGGAACGTCCGCGAGGGGATGTCGATGAGCACTGCGTCGGGGTTGTTCCTTGACGATGGGAAGCTCACTTCCCAGCAGCGGGGGCCCGGGCCGCGCCGTTGACAGCGGGAGAGGGCCTCTTGATAATGCCCGCGACCCGCCATAGGCGGCCTCCCCCCCTCCGCCCCCCTGGCGGCCCCTCGCGCGCGCCCCCGGCCCCTCGCCCCTCCCCCTGGTCGCGCCCCCCCGTCCCTCCCCTTGCCGCCATGACCGTCGACCTGAACGAGCTGCGCATCCGCCCCATCGCCGAGCTCGTGGACGCCGCGCGCGGCTACGGGATCGACAACGCCGCCAGCCTGCGCCGCCAGGACCTGGTCTTCGAGGTGGCCTGCCGCCAGGCGGGGGCCGGCGCCCGGGCCGAGGGCGTGCTCGAGATCCTGGCCGACGGCTTCGGCTTCCTGCGCTGGCCCGACAGCAGCTTCCAGCCCGGCCCCGATGACGTCTACGTCTCGCCCTCGCAGATCCGGCGCTTCAACCTGCGGACCGGCGACACGGTCAGGGGCCGCGTGCGCGCCCCCAAGGAGGGGGAGCGCTACTTCGCGCTCATCAAGATCGAGGCGGTCAACGAGCGCTCGCCCGAGGTGGAGCGCGACAAGCTGCTCTTCGACAACCTCATCCCGGTGATGCCCGACGCCGCCCTCGACCTGGGGGGGCGACATGCCGGCCCCGGGGCCCGGCTGGTCGACCTGCTCTGCCCCATCGGACGGGGCCACCGCGTCGCCCTGATGGCCCCGCCCCGGGCCGGTCGGACCCGCCTGTTCCAGGACATCGCCGAGGCCTGCGCGCGCATCGAGCCGGCGCCGCACGTGATCATGGTGCTGGTCGACGAGCGGCCCGAGGACGTGGTCGAGCTGCGGCGGACGGTCCCGGCCGAGGTGCTGGCCACCACCGTGGACGAGCCGGCCGCCCGCCACTTGCAGGTGGTCGACATGGCCATGGAGCGGGCCCGGCGCCTGGTGGAGCAGGGCCAGGACATCGTCGTCCTGCTCGACTCCCTGACCCGGCTGGCCCGGGCGGCCAACGCCGCGGGGACCCCCGGGGGCCGGATGCTGCACGGCGTCATCGACGTCGCGGCGATGTACCGGGTGCGCCGGACCTTCGCCCTGGGCCGCAAGCTGGAGGAGGGCGGCAGCCTGACGGTGATCGCCGCCGTGCTGACCGAGACCGACGCCCGCATCGACGAGGTCGTGGCCGAGGAGCTGGTGGGGCTGGCCAACGCGGTGATCCGCCTGGACGCGTCGGCAGCCCAGGCGGGGCTGTGGCCGGCGCTGGACCCGGCGCGGAGCTGGAGCCGCGGCGCCGAGCGGTTCCTCGACGAGGGGCGCCGCCAGGGGCGCGTGGCCCTGCGCGCCCAGCTCTCCGGCGACCTGCCCGAGGACCTGGCCGGCCTGGTGCGGCGGGTCGCGACCAGCGTCGACAACGACAGCCTGCTGGCCGACCTGCGAGCGCCGGCCCTTGACAAGCTGGGCGCGGCGGGAAAATAGGGCGGGTCCGCGTCGGGGAGCGTGCATGGTGGTGACCTGCCACCTCCTCCTCCACGCCAGCGCCTGGAGTGGTCCATGAAGTCCGACATCCACCCCGCCTACACCGAGAGCAACGTCTCCTGCGTCTGCGGTGCCTCCTTCGTCACGCGCTCCACGAAGCCCGAGATCAAGGTGGAGATCTGCAGCGAGTGCCACCCGTTCTACACGGGCAAGCAGAAGATCGTCGACACGGCCGGCCGCGTCGAGCGCTTCATGCGCAAGTACAAGATGGCCGAGGGCTGAGACCCTCCGCCGGCCGGAGCGCCCGCGGGCCCCGGCTGCCCCGATGCAGGCCCCCGACCCGGATCCACCGGGCCGGGGGCTCGTGCGTCTGGCCTGCTGACCTCTCCCGGAGTCCCCCGTGTTCCAGCGTCTCGACCAGGTCGAGGGCCGCCTGTCCGAGCTGGACCAGGCGCTCATGGACCCCGCCACGACGGGGAACCCCAGCCGGCTGCGCGAGATCTCGCAGGAGCGGGCGCGCCTCGTGCCGATCATCGAGCGCTTCCGGGAGCTGAAGCAGGCCGAGGAGGACCTGGCCGGCGCGCGCGAGCTGCTCGCCGACCCGGACATGCGCGAGATGGCGCGGGCCGAGGTCGAGCTGCTGGAGCAGCGCGTGCCCGAGCTGGCCCGCGCACTTCGCCTGTCGCTGCTGCCGCCGGACCCCTACGAGGGCCGCGACATCATCCTGGAGATCCGCGCCGGCACCGGCGGAGACGAGGCGGCCCTCTTCGCCGCCGACCTGTTCCGCATGTACACCCGCTACGCCGAGACCCGCGGCTGGCGCGTGGAGACGCTGTCGACCTCCGAGGTGACCGTCGGCGGCGCCAGCGGGCGCACCGCCGTCGGCTTCCGCGAGGTCATCGCCCAGCTCCACGGCGACGACGCCTACGGCCACCTGCACTGGGAGTCCGGCGTGCACCGCGTCCAGCGCGTGCCGCTGACCGAGACCCAGGGCCGCATCCACACCTCGGCCGCCACGGTCGCGATCATGCCGGTCGCCGACGAGGTCGAGGTCGACATCGCCGACAAGGACCTGCGCATCGACGTGTACCGCTCCAGCGGCCCCGGCGGGCAGTCGGTCAACACCACCGACTCGGCCGTGCGCATCACCCACCTGCCCACCGGCCTGGTCGTGACCTGCCAGGACGAGAAGTCCCAGCACAAGAACAAGGCCAAGGCGCTCAAGGTGCTGGCCGCCCGCCTGCTGGAGCGCAAGCAGGCCGAGGTGGACGCCGCCGAGGCCGAGGAGCGCCGCGCGCAGATCGGCTCGGGCGACCGCAGCGAGCGCATCCGCACCTACAACTTCCCGCAGAACCGCCTCACCGACCACCGGGTGGGGCTGACGCTCTACCAGCTCGATCGCATCATGGAGGGCGACCTGGAGCCCGTCGTCGGCGCGCTGACCGCCGAGTTCCAGGCCCGCCAGCTCGCCCGCATGGACGAGCCCCAGGACTGAGCCCCCTCGCCCCACCGGGAGCCGTCGTGACCCCCCTCCTCCTCGCCCTGCTCCTGTCGCTGTCCTCGCCCGGCCGGGCCGCCAGCACCACCTCGCCCCACCCCCACCAGGGCGTGGCCCCCAAGTTCACCACGCCCAGCAAGCAGACGCTGACGGCGGCCGAGGAGGCACAGCTGCTGGCCGGCACCCCGGTGCGCCGGCAGATCCGCTACGAGACCGGCGGGCGCGGCATCTCCATCATGGACGTCAAGGGCACCCCCGAGCAGGTCTGGGCCGTCATCGACGACTACGGCAGCTACCCGGGCTGGATCGACATGCTGGAGGAGTGCGAGGTCTACGGCCGCAGCGGGACCGAGGTGAAGGTCCGCTTCAAGCTGAAGATCATGGGCAAGGACGTCGAGTACTACATCGACCACGAGCGCCGCGCCGACAAGGGCTACGTCACCTGGCAGCTCGACTACAGCCGCGAGTCCGACATCGACGACAGCACCGGCTACTGGATGGTCTACCCCTCGCCAGCGCGCGAGGGCTACACCCGGGTCGAGTACACCGTCGACCTGCGCCTGAAGGGCTGGGTGCCCGGCTTCGTCGAGGACCTGCTGGCGAACAAGGGGCTGGAGAAGGCCACCGGCTGGGTCAAGCTGCAGGTCGAGGGCTGAGCCAGCGGCGCGCTGGGATGGGTTAGGATGCGGGGATCCCGACGACCGCTGGAGGTCCCATGCGCTCCCTGCTCCGCACCCTGCCCCTGCTGGCCATCCTGGCCACCGGCACGGTCGCCTGCCAGAACCCCTTCGACGCCGCGATGGAGGCCAACACCATCGAGGCCTTCGAGCAGTTCCTGGCGGAGAACCCCAACAGCCCCTTCAAGACCCAGGCGGAGATCCGGCTGGAGGAGCTGTACCTGGACAAGGCGCGCGCCGACAAGACGCTGACCGCCTACGACACCTACCTGGAGAAGTACCCCAAGGGGAAGCTCCGCGAGACCGCGGTCAACGAGCGCCGCCAGTTCCTGTTCGACTGGGCCGACCAGGAGGACACGGCCGAGGCCTGGCAGAAGTTCCTCGACGAGTACCCCACCGGCGACCGCAAGCTCAAGGTCGAGGCCCGCACCCGGCTGAACATGGCGCAGAACCGCGACATCGTCACGGTCGGCGCCGTCAGCATCGAGCAGATCAACCTGGCCGAGAACCCCGACGGCCCGCTGGACGGCTGGGGCATCTTCGCGGACGTGACCGTGGGCGGCGACAAGGAGGTCGAGAGCCTGATGATGCAGGTCTCCTACCTGGGCAGCGACGGCCAGGTCCTCGACAGCCGCCAGTGGCCGGTGGTGGCGCCCCACACCCCCGACCGCAGCCCGATCGAGGAGGAGTTCAAGGTCCCGATGAAGCCCGGCGAGACCCGCACTTTCGAGTGGACGACGGGCGACACGCCGGCCGGCTGGGCCAAGAAGGTCACGGTCAAGCCCGTGGACATCAAGTTCAAGGGCCAGGAGGCGGTGAAGGAGGAGTGAGCCTCGCGCTGCTCCTGCTTGCCTGCGCGCCGCCGCGCGGCGCCCTGCCGGGCACCTCCTCCTGCGAGGACCCGGCACCCGCGGCGGGCCAGGCCCGTGTCTGCCGCCTGGGCGCCGGGGACGCGCCCGCGGGAGGCAGCGGGCGGCCGACGGACTGGCGCCTGCAGAACGCGCTGCTCGACGTGATCGTGCGGGCAGAGTACGCGCCGCTCACCCGCCTGTCGGGCCCCGGTGGCACGGTGGTCGACGCCATCCCCACCGGGGGAGGCGACCCGGTGCTGGAGCTGATCCCCTCCCTGCCCGGCGGCTGGTTCGCCCGCCTGGAGATCACCGCCGTGGAAGAGGACGACGGCGCGGTCGCCCTGCGGCTGGAGGGGGAGGGCGACGACGGCCTGCCGCGGAGCCTGACCTACCGGCTGCACCCCGACACGCCGCGGCTGGCCCTGGAGGGCGCCCAGGGCTTCACCCTGGTCCCGCAGGTGGGCGCCGTCGCCGTCGGCGGCACGGTCGAGTCCGGCCTGGTCGAGGGCCGCGAGGACGAGACCGCCGAGGCCATCGTGCTGGCCGCCGAGGGCGAGGTGAGCGACCTGGGCGGCGAGCTGGCCTGGGAGGGGGCGGACGCGGTGATCGTCGCGCCGCGCCGCGCCGCCTACGAGACGCGCTGGCCCGAGGGGCTGGCCGCCAGCGGCAGCGCCGACGCCCACTGGGTCGAGGCCCGCGCCGGGGAGGCGCTGCTGGCGCGCCTGCCCGTCGCGCCGGACGGCAGCTTCTCGGGCGGGCTGCCCCCCGAGGCGACGGCCCTGGTCGCGACCGCCGAGGGGCGAGGGGAGGGGCCGCCCGTGGCGCCGGGCGAGGGCCTGGCCCTGTCGGCCGGGGCCGAGGGCTGGCTGCGGGTGCGGGCGGTCGACGAGGAGGGCCGCGACCTGCCCGCCGTGCTGCGCCGGGGGGACCGGGAGTGGTTCGTGCCGCCCGGCGGCGCCGCGCTGCCGGTCGGGCCGGGGACCGCGCAGACCTGCCTGTGGGCGGGCCCGCGCTTCGAGGCCGCCTGCGACCCGGCCCTGGACGTGCAGGGCACGGTCGACTGGTCCGCCGTGCTGTGGTCGGTGGGCGAGGGGGACGCCGTCCTGGCCGAGCTGGGCGTCGAGGTCTGGCCCGACGCCCAGGTCCGGGCGCCCGCCGCCGACCTGCTCGCCCGCGCGGTGGGGCGGGGCGTCGGCTACACCGTGCTGATCGCCGACGACGAGGTCGCGCAGGACGCCGCCGTCGATCCCCACGTGGCCGACGCCCTCGCCCTGCGGGCCGGCAGCCGCGCCGGACCCGACGGGGGCCCCGGGCCGCTGGCCTGGCCCTTCTCGGCCGACCTGGAGCGCCCGGCCCACGGCGCCGTCGACTGGGCCGCGCTGGACGCCGGGGGCCTGCTCGCCGCCCTGCACCAGGGCGGCTACCGGACCGTGATCACCGACCTCTCCACCGCCCAGGCCGCGGTGTCGGCCGGCGACGCCGACCAGCTCGCCCGCGCCAGCGCCCTGCGGCTCTCCAGCCTCGACGACCTGGCCGGCTGGTTCGCCCTGCTCGACGCCGGTCACCCCCTGGCCGCCGTCGGCCCCTGGACCTGGGTCGAGGGGCCCGACCCCGACGCCTACGCCGCCGTCGACGTCGAGGCCGGCCTGGAGGCGGGGGCCACCGTCGCCAGCACCGGGCCGCGGATCCGCCTGGCCGTCGACGGCCAGGGGCCCGGCAGCCTGGTGCGGCCCGTCACCACCTCGGGCGAGGTGCAGGTCTCCCTGCGGGTCGAGAGCCCCCTCTGGGCGCCCGTCCAGGCCGTCACCCTGCACGGCCCGGGCGGCCTGGAGCTGGCGCGCTGGTCGCCCGCGCCCGGCCCGGTGCCCGTCGAGGTGTCCTTCGACCTCGTCGCCCCCGCCTGGCTGGTCGTCGTCGCCTGGGGGCAGGAGGAGAGCGCCCTGACCGGCCAGGTGCCCTGGGCCGTCAGCAGCCCCGTCTGGGTGGAGCCGGTGGCCCCGCGGGGCTAGCCTTCGACCTGCGCCATCACCAGGTCCCGGTCGCCCCAGCCCCGCTGCTCCGCCAGCCACCAGGGCCAGGCCCGGTGCACCAGGGTCGCCGTCACGACCGGCTCCGAGCAGCCCCAGGCGAAGCGGTGCTCGGTGCTGTAGGCGGTCCCGGGCAGCAGGCGGTTGTCGCTCTGCACGTCCACGGCCAGGAAGTGCGGCACCATCCGGCGACCGGCGCCGTCCACCATCACCCGCGCGAAGGCGAAGCCTGGGCGACCGGCGTGGGCCCGGCCGTCCGGCGGGATCCGGTAGGCGCGGTCGCCCGCGGGCAGGGGGCGGTCGAAGACGACGGGCCCGCCCTCCTCCTCGGGCAGCGCGACGATGGTGGCCGAGCCCCGGGCGTGCTCGACCGGCAGGCCCCGGGCCTCGGCGTCGAAGCTGCCGTCCCCGAAGGGCCCGTGGCCCTGGTACAGGTGCCAGGCGCCGGTCTGCTCGACCACCCGCACCACGTCGCCCACCTCGGCGCCGGGCCACACGCTCCAGTCGCCCGTGGCGTCCTGCTGGTCCAGGGCACCGCCGAAGTCGGGCACCGCGTCGCCGCCGGTCGGCTGCAGGGGCACCTCGCCGCACCGCGCCTCGACCAGCAGGATCATCGCGCGCAGCGGCTCGCCGGTGGGGATGGCGTGGCCCGCCCCCTCGTTGGAGACGGTGACGGTGACGATCAGCTCCTCGTCGGTCATCGACTGGCGCAGCGTGAGGGCGGCCGCGCTCTCCAGCAGCCCGGCGTCGGGCTGCCGCGGGCCGTACCAGGTGTGCTTGCGCACGCTGCCGGGAGGCCGCAGCCAGCCGCCGGCGATGCCGGGGTCCAGGTCCCAGATGTTCTGCAGGTCGGCCGAGTTGCCGACCTCGGTGTCCGGCGGCATGTGGCAGTCCTGGCAGGCGGACTTGCCGCTGTCCTGCCACTCCGACCAGGTCGAGTGGACCGGCAGCGTGCCCTCGGGCCACCGCGCCAGGTCCAGCGCCTGGCCGGGGACCAGCACCGCCTGGTCCAGCTCGTGGCAGCCGGCACAGTACAGCCCCTCGGTGTAGACGCTGCGCTCGACGCTGCCCATGCGCGGGTTGAGCACGTCGGGGTAGGGGCCGAAGGTGAGGGGACTGTACTGGAACGAGGGGGAGGAGGGCTCCTCGGAGGGGCGCACGATGCGCAGTCGGCCCGCCACGCCGGCCGGGGCCTCCAGGTCGATCGACTCCACCATGTGACACACGTCACAGTGCACGCCGTCCTCGTAGGCGGTGCCGGTGGCCTCCAGCAGGCTGCGCCCCCCCAGGCTGCCGTCGATGCCCGGCGCGTGGCAGTCGGCGCAGGCGCCCGTCACGGTGGCGGTCTCGTCGCAGTCGGGCTCGCAGCCGGGGTCGAGCGTCGGCAGCACGCCGTCCCCCAGGTAGCAGCGCCAGGCCGGGGCCCCGGTGCCGGGGCCGATGCCCTCCCGCCACTGGCCACCGGCCTGGGTGCAGCTCTCCTCGTCGGACAGGGCGGCCGCCGCGCCCGCGTACAGGTCGTGGACGGTGGGGTTCGACGCCGTGCCACGGTGGGGCGAGTCGTACCAGTCGTTGAGGATGGTGACGTGGCAGTGCGAACAGTACTCGGTCGACTGCTCCACCCCCGGCGTGCCCGGCGGCTGGAAGTCGTAGTCGGGGTTGTCCGAGGTGTCGAAGCGCGACAGCGCGATGGTCATCCCCTGCCCGTCGGTCGGGACCAGGTCCCCGCCGATGCGCGCCTCGGGGTGCGAGGCCATCAGCACCAGGTCGCCCTCGATCGACAGGTCCACGGTCACCGTCACCGTCCCGTCCGCCCCCGTGGTCCACCGGGTGGGGTTTCCACCCTGCACCACGGTGGTGTCCGGCGCGGGCTGCCCGTCGAGCAGGACGAGCACGTCGACCTCGGCCGAGGTGGCGGTGTCGGTCGCCCCGCCATCGGTGGGCGGGGTGGGGGTCGTGCCGTGGTGGACGAAGTCCCCGGCCCGCGGGCCGCAGGACAGCGCGAGCAGCAGCCAGCTCATCGCAGCTCCCGGTGGGGGCGCGGGTCGACGCCCACGGCCCAGGGCGCGCGCGCGGGCCGCAGGGTCTGCACATAGGCCACCAGGGCCCAGCGCTCCGCCTCGGACAGGTACCCGAAGGGGGGCATCGCCCGGCCCTCCAGCCCGAAGCTCACCGCCCGGAACAGGTCCTCGGGGCGCTCGCCGCCGCGCAGCGTCTCCCGGCGCAGGTCCCGCGGCCGGATCGCCGCGCCCTCGCCGTCGACCAGGAAGGCGGCCGCCGGCCCGTCGCCGCGCCCCAGGGGCCCGTGGCAGGCGGCGCAGGCCGCGGCGAACAGGGCCTGCCCCTCGGCCGCGCGGGTGGACAGCTCCGCAGGCGGCTCGGGCAGGGCCGGGGCGGGCGGTGGCGTCGCCCAGCGCTCGACCAGGCCGCGCAGGTGGCCGGTCAGGGCGTCGATGGCCGCGGGCGACAGGTGGCCCTGGAAGCCGGGCATCGGGCTGCCGGCGACGCCTCGGCGGATCGTGCGCGCAAGGTCCTCGTCGGTCGGCGCCTGGTCCCAGGGCGTGCTGCGCGAGGCCAGCCGCCCGGTCCGCAGGTCCGGCGGCCGCGCGGAGAGGTGCCGCGCGCTGGGGCCGTCCCCGGCGCCCTCCGTGCCGTGGCAGGTCGCGCAGCTCTCCAGCCAGACCCGCTGGCCCAGGGGCGCGCCGTCCCCGGCGCGGGCCGGTCCGACCGGGAGCAGCAGCAGCAGCAGCAGCGCGGCGGCGGGCACGGCCGTCCTCACAGGTAGAGGTGGAGGAAGAGGGAGAGGTCGGTCATCCCGGACAGGGCGCCGGCCACGTAGAAGGTGCGGGGATCGTCCAGCGCCTCCTCGTCGGCCAGGGTGTGTCGCACGAGGAGCGTGAGCTCGGCGTGGCTCACCGGGAACAGCTCGACGCCGCCTCCGACGCGGTGCAGCGCGTTGGGCCGCAGCGTGAGGTCCGGGTCCAGGTACTCGTAGGTGACCAGCAGGTCGACGCCCTGAACGGGCAGCACGGCCAGCTCGTGGTAGGCCGCCAGCAGCGCGCCCTCCTCCTCGGCGGCGGCGTCCTTCGTCTGTCGATGATCCAGCTCGCCCAGCAGCGTGAGCCGCCCGGCCGACAGGGTCCAGTACGCGCCCAGCCGGCGATCCAGCGTCGTCTGGTCCACGCCGCCGACCACGGCGCCGCCGGGCTCCCACCAGGCCGAGGCGCCCAGGGTGCCGGCGAAGGACCCGGAGCGGACGGTCAGGTCCGCCATCCCGGCCAGGGCGATCCGGTAGTCGGGGTTGAGCCCGATGGCGCCGCCGCCTCCGTTCATCACCGCGCCGATCACGCGCAGGGGGCCGGGGTGGGTGCCCAGCTCCACGCCGGCCTCGCGCAGGTTGGCGTCGATGCCCAGCGCGTCCTCGCGGATGTAGACCCGGTGGTTGGCCAGCTTGAGGCCGTAGGGGGGCACGAAGGCGCCCACCTTGAGGTAGCTGTCGGCGACCGGCGCCCGCAGCAGCCCGAAGATCTCCACCGACTTGCTGGCCAGGCCGTAGTCGGCGTACAGCGCCAGGTACCGGTTGGCGTCGACGGTGGCGTACAGGTCGGCCTGCATCAGGAAGAAGCTGAGCACCTCGGGGACCTGCCAGGCGGTACCCGTGGTGGGGTCGAAGGCCACCTGGCTGTCGATGCCCACCAGCCCGGCGCGCAGGTCGGCCCCGGCGGCCAGCCGCTGGTGCGGCCCCGGAGACCAGCCGGTGGGCAGGCCCGGCGCCGCCTGGGGCCACAGGGGCAGGACGGTCCGGGCGTACACGTCGCTGCCGTAGCGGTTGCGCATCCCCCCGCCCGTGGGGTTGACATGGCAGGCGTCGCAGCTGGCCCCGGTGCGGGCGGCGAAGCGGGGCAGGGCCCGGGCCGGGAGGCTGGCCGCCCACAGCGTGGCCAGGGCCAGCAGCGCCAGCCGCCGGGGCTGCGCCCGCCATGCGGCGCCGGGCCGGGTCACCGGGCCTCCACGATCACGACGGCGTCCCGCATGATCGCGGCGTGGTTCCAGCAGTAGTACAGGGTCTCGCCCACCTCGTCGAAGGACAGCGACCAGGACTCGCCCTGGTCCAGGGTCGGGCTGATCCACTCGTGGGTGACGTCCTCGGGCGCGCCCGAGGCCACGATGTGGAACCAGGCGTCCTCGTTGACCCAGGTCACCGTGTCGCCCACGCCGATGGTCAGCTCGGGCGGGTCGAAGGCGTTGGCGAGCATCACGACGACGTGCTCCTGCGCCGCCGGGGCGCCGGTGTCGTCCGCGCCGCCCCCGCTGTCGCCGCCGCCGTCCCCGCCGGTGCTGCCGCCGCCGTCCCCGTCGGTGCCGGTACCGCCGCTGTCCGTGGGCAGCGGGACCTGGGAGACGTGCTCGCCGAAGTCGACGCAGCCGAGCAGCAGCGGGAGGAGGACCAGCACGGTGGGCTCCGGGGAGGAGCCCGCCTGCTAACTTGGAAGCCGCCCGGTCGGGGGATGGCCGTCGGCGGGGGGCCCACCGGCGGCGGGCGCGCTGCGGGGGAGGGGGTCCCTGGCGCTGGAGGGCCTTCGCATATCCGGATAGACGGATTCGATGGCGTCGCCAGAGCCCTCCGCCGAGCAGATCTCGCGGGTCTTCAAGGCCGGCAGCGAGCCCGTCCGCGTGCGGATCCTCGCCCTGCTCTCGCACGGGGAGCTGTGCGTCTGCCACCTGCACGCCCTCCTCGACCTGCCCCAGTCGACCGTCTCCCGTCACCTGGCCGTCCTGCGCGCGGCCGACCTGGTGCACGCGCGCCGCGACGGCCCCTGGGTCCACTACCGGCTGACCGCCACGGCCGAGCGCTGGTTCGCGCCGGCCCTGGAGGGCTGGCGGCGGGACGAGGGCCTGCGTCGACGCTGCTGCGAGCAGAAGGACTGCGGCTGACCGCCGCCGTGGAGCCCCCCATGACCAGCCGCCCCCAGGGCACCCTGTCCTTCCTGGACCGCTACCTGACCCTGTGGATCTTCCTGGCGATGGCGCTGGGCATCGGGCTGGGCAGGGTCGCTCCCCAGGTGGCCGGCTGGCTCGATCGGCTGAGCGTGGGCACGACCTCGATCCCCATCGCGATCGGGCTCATCGTGATGATGTACCCGCCCCTGGCCAAGGTCCGCTACGAGCAGCTCGGGCAGGTGTTCCGCAACCTGCCGGTCCTGGGGCTGTCGCTGGTGCAGAACTGGGTGGTGGGCCCGCTGTGGATGTTCGCCCTGGCGGTGCTGCTGCTGCCCGATCGCCCCGAGTTCATGACCGGCCTCATCCTGATCGGGCTGGCCCGGTGCATCGCCATGGTGATCGTCTGGAACGACCTGGCCCGCGGCGACCCCGACTACTGCGCGGGGCTCGTGGCCTTCAACTCGGTCTTCCAGATCCTGTTCTTCCCCGTCTACGCCTGGCTGTTCGTGACCGTGCTGCCCGCGACCCTGGGCCTGCAGGGCGCGGTGGTCGACGTCACCATCGGCGAGATCGCCCGCAGCGTGGGCATCTACCTGGGCATCCCCTTCGCGCTGGGGCTGACCAGCCGCCTGGTCCTGCGCCGGGCCCGCGGCGATGACTGGTACCGCACGCGCTTCATCCCGCGGGTGAGCCCGCTGACCCTGGTGGCGCTGCTGTTCACCATCGTGGTGATGTTCGCGCTCCAGGGCGATCGCATCGTGGCCCAGCCCTTCGACGTGGTGCGGATCGCGATCCCCCTGCTGGTCTACTTCCTGGTGATGTTCGGCCTGTCCTTCTTCATGAGCCGCGCGGTGGGCGCGGACTACGGCAAGACCGCGGCGCTGTCCTTCACGGCGGCCTCCAACAACTTCGAGCTCGCCATCGCGGTCGCGGTCGCGACCTTCGGCATCCAGCACGGCGCCGCCCTGGCGGCCGTGGTCGGGCCCCTGGTCGAGGTGCCGGTGCTGATCGGCCTGGTCCACGTCGCCCTCGCCCTGCGCGATCGCTTCTTCCCCACCGTCCCGGTCCAGGTCGTCCCGCCGCCCTGCGCGGAACCGGCCGAGCGGCCATGAGCCTGTCGGTGCTCCGGTTCCCGGGCCGGGCGCGCCTCCACCCGGCCGCCCCGTCGCGCCCGCGGCCCCCAGCCCTCCTGGGCGCTTGAGGGCCCGGCTCCATGCGCACGCCGCCCGCCGCTCCGCTGCGCTCCGCCGCCCTGCTGGCGGCCTGGCAGGCCCACGAGGGCGAGCTGCGGGGCTGGCTGCGGCGCGCGACCGATGACCCGGTCGTGGCGGAGGACCTGCTCCAGGACCTGTTCCTGAAGGCGGTGCGCCAGGGCGAGCGCTTCGACCAGGTGCGCAACCCCCGCGCCTGGCTGTTCACGGCCGCCCGCAACCTGCGCATCGATCGGCTGCGCCTGCGAAAGGACGAGGTCGGCCTGCCCCCCGGCCTGGCCAGTCCGGTCGAGGAGGCCGTGCCGGTGGACTCCCTGGGCGCCTGCCTGCCGCGGGCCCTGGCCGAGCTGGACCCCGTGGACGCCGAGGTGCTGCGCCGCTGCGACATCGAGGGGTGGACCCAGGCGGAGTACGCCCGGCAGCAGGGGATCTCCCTGCCGGGCGCCAAGTCGCGCCTGCAGCGGGCGCGGCGACGGCTCAAGGCCCACCTGACCACGCACTGCCAGGTCCGCTTCGACGAGGCCGGGCGGGTGTGCTGCTTCGTGCCGCGGCCGCCCGACGGCGCGGGCCCGGCCTGATCGGCAGGCGGCCCTGCATCCATTCGGGGCCGCCTTCGTCTCCAGGGGTGGGCAGCCCCCCTGCGGGCGGCCACGGAGACCGCAGTGTCCGCGTCCGTCTCATCGCCCTCGCTCCACCAGCTCCGCGCGCGGCACCCGCTGCTGGTCGTCGCGCTGGCCGCGGTGGCCTGGTGGCTGGTCTACCGGCAGCTCGAGCCCCTCTCCTTCGCCATCGTCGGTCGGCTGCCCCTCGCCCCGGAGAGCCACCTGGCCGGGGCCCTGCAGTTCTTCCTCTACGACGCCCCGAAGGTGCTGCTGCTGCTGACCGGCGTGGTCTTCCTGATGGGCGTGGTCCACACCTTCGTCTCGCCCGAGAAGACCCGGTCCCTGCTGGCGGGCCGGCGCGTGGGCGTCGGCAACGCCATGGCGGCCCTGCTCGGCGTGGTGACGCCCTTCTGCTCCTGCTCGGCGGTGCCGCTGTTCATCGGCTTCCTGCAGGCCGGCGTGCCCCTGGGCGTCACCTTCTCCTTCCTCATCGCGGCGCCGATGGTCAACGAGGTCGCGCTGGGCCTGCTGTTCAGCCTGTTCGGCTGGCGCATCGCCCTGCTGTACCTGGCCATGGGGCTGCTGGTGGCGCTCGTCGCGGGCGTCGTGATCGGCGCCCTGGGGCTGGAGGGCTGGCTGGAGGGCTGGGTGCGCGAGCTGCAGGCCGCGCCGGTCGTGGCGGGGCACGCGGTCGGCCAGGCGTGGACCTGGTCCGAGCGCGTGGACAGCGGCGTGGCGCACGTGCGCGACATCGTCGGGCGGGTCTGGCCCTGGATCGTCGGCGGCGTGGCGGTGGGCGCGGGCATCCACGGCTTCGTGCCGCAGGACTTCCTGGCCGCCTTCATGGGCCGCGACGCCTGGTGGGCCGTGCCGGCGGCCGTCCTCGTCGGCGTCCCGCTGTACACCAACGCCGCGGGGGTGATCCCCATCGTGCAGGCGCTGCTCGCCAAGGGCGCCGCCCTGGGCACCGTGCTGGCGTTCATGATGAGCGTGATCGCCCTGTCCGCGCCCGAGCTGATCATCCTGCGCAAGGTGCTGCAGCCGCGGCTGATCGCCGTCTTCGTGGGCGTGGTCACCACCGGGATCCTGCTGGTCGGCTTCGCCTTCAACCACCTGCTGTGAGGGCGCCTGCGGGCGCGAGGAGTGCACCGTGAAGCACATCAAGGTCCTGGGCAAGGGCTGCATGAACTGCAAGACCACGCTGGCGCGCATCGACGAGCGGGCGCGCAAGCTGGGTGTGGAGGTCGAGCTGGAGAAGGTCGAGGACATGGCCGACATCGTGCGCATGGGCGTCCTGTCGACCCCGGCGGTGGTGATCGACGGCGTGGTCGTGCACAGCGGCGGCGTGCCCTCGCCAGCCGCCATCGACGGCTGGCTGCGCTGACGGCGGCGGCGGCGCGCCTCGCCGCTGGTCAGCCCCCGACCAGCAGCTCCGCCGCCAGCAGGCGGTCCAGCGTCTCCTCGTCGAGCAGGCCCTCCTCCCGGGCCTGCTCGCGGACCCCTCGCCCCGACGCGTGGGCCCGCTTCGCCAGCGCGGCGGCGGCGTCGTAGCCCAGCGCCGGCACCAGGGCGGTGGCCAGGGACAGGTTGCGCGCCACCGTCGCCTCGCAGCGCGTGGTGTCGGCCTGCATGCCGGCGACGGCGCGGTCGGCGAAGGCCCGGGCCCCGCGCGCGAGCAGGCCGACGCTGTCGAGCAGGGCGTCGGCCAGCACCGGCAGGTTGGCGTTGAGCTGGAGCTGCCCGCCCATGCCGGCGAGCTGGACGACGGTGCCGTGGCCCTGCACCCGGATGCAGGCCTGGATGAGCGCCTCGCACATCACGGGGTTGACCTTGCCGGGCATCATGGAGCTGCCGGGCGCCAGGGCGGGCAGGACCAGCTCGCCCAGGCCGGTCCGGGGTCCGCTGGCCAGCAGGCGCAGGTCCTGGGCGATCTTGAACAGGCTGGTGGCGACGACCTGGAGCTGGCCCATGGCCTCGACCACGCCGTCGCGGGCCGACAGCGCCTCGAAGGGGTCGGCGGCGCGGCGCAGCGGCAGGCCGGTCTGCTGCACCAGCAGGGCCAGGGCGCGGTCGGCCAGCTCGGGGTGGCGGCCGGCGCCGGTGCCGACGGCGGTGCCGCCCAGGGCCACCTCGACCAGGGCGTCGATGGCCCGCCCGACCCGCCGCCGGGCCTGGCCGACCTGGGCGGCCCAGCCGCCGACCTGCTGGCCCAGGCGCAGGGGCATCGCGTCCATCAGGTGGGTGCGGCCCGAGGTCAGGGTGTCCTGCCAGGCGGCGGCCTTGTCCTCCAGGGCGGCCTGCAGGCCTGCGAGCGCGGGCAGCAGCTCCTCGCGCAGGGCCAGGGCGCCGGCCAGGTGGATGGCCGTCGGCACGATGTCGTTGCTGCTCTGGCCCCGGTTGACGTGGTCGTTGGGGTGGACGGGGTGGCGGCTGCCGACCTGCCCGCCCAGGGCGACGCTGGCCAGGTTGGCCAGGACCTCGTTCATGTTCATGTGGCTGGCGGTGCCGCTGCCCGTCTGCAGCAGGTCGAGGGGGAACTGGTCGCGCAGGGCGCCGGTGCCGACCCGCGCGGCGGCCTCGGCGATGGCGGCGGCCAGGGCCGGGTCGAGCTGGCCCAGGTCGGCGTTGGCGCGCGCGCAGGCGCCCTTGACGCGGGCCATCGCCGCCAGCACCGGCCAGGGGAAGGGCCGGCCGGCGATGTCGTAGGCCCGCAGCGCCCGGGCGGTCTGCGCGCCCCACCAGGCGCCGGCGGGGAGGTCGACGGGGCCCATGGAGTCGTGCTCCTGGCGGGCGGGCGGGGAGGGCAGGCTCGGCAGGAGAGGCATCGGCGCTCCGCGGTGGGGGACAGCCTACCGCCGGGTCGGCGGGCCGGGTGCGGGTGCGGCGCCCTCCCCTGGGGCCCGGCGGCCGCGCTAAGGTCAGGGCAGCCCCGCCGCCCTCGTCCCCCGGAGCCCCCATGGCCATGCCCCTCCTCCTCCTGGCTGCCTGCGCGCCCGTGATCGTCGACATGGGGCTGGACGACTCCGGCCTGATCGACGGCGGGACCGGCGGCGACGGCGGGACCGGCGGCGACGGCGGGACCGGCGGCGACGGCGGGCAGGCGACCGACGGCGGTGGCGGTGGCGCGGACGGGGGAGGGGGCGACGGCGGCGCGGACGGGGGTGGGGGCGACGGTGGCGCGGACGGGGGAGGGGACGGCGGGAGCGACGGCGCGATCGGCGACTTCCAGCTCCGCGTCGACGAGGACATCGTCACGATGGTCCACGCGAGCTGGACCGACCCGGGCGCCTCCGACGCCTGGGTGGAGTACCGCTTCGAGGACGGCGAGTGGCTGCAGGCCCCGGTGATCGGCCCCGGCAGCGCCGTGCTGCTGGGCATCCCCGCCGAGGTGCCCGTCGAGGCCCGCGCCGTGGCGGTGGTCGGCGGCGAGACCCTGCAGAGCGAGGTGGTGGCCGTCGAGACCGGCAGCCTGCCCGACGACCTGCTGTTGCCCACCGTCGACGCCTGGAGCCCCGAGCTGGCGGTGGACGCCGAGTACCTGATGGTGTCGGTCGACCAGGGCAGCTACACCTTCTCGCCTCCGTACATGATCCAGATCTTCGACCGCCAGGGGCGCATCGTCTGGTACAAGGAGCTGCCCGACGACCTGACCAGCTTCTACACCTCGGTCGCCCGCGACGGCACGCACATCTGGTTCGACGCCACCAACCTGTGGGGGATGGGCGACGGGCCCAGCCGGGTGGAGCGACAGACCCTGGACGGTCGCTGGTCGGAGCAGCTCGAGGTGCCCGGCATCGGCCAGGCCATCTCGGAGGGACCGGACGGGTCCTTCTTCTACGAGCTGCGCGACGGCGGCGAGAACGCCCTGATCCGCCTGCTGCCCGACGGCAGCACCGTGGAGGAGTGGGACTGTGCGGCCTTCATGCGATCCCTGGGGGCCGGCGCCGAGCAGTGCTACATGAACGCCTGCAACTGGGACCCGGTCGAGAACACGGTGCTGACCTCGATGTTCTACGCCGACACGGTCTTCGAGGTCGACCTGGACACCGGCCAGGTCATCCGCCAGATGGGGCAGTTCACCCGGGGAGACCCCTACACCTTCGACCCGCCCGACTCCGTCTTCGACTACCAGCACCACCCCTACTGGACCGAGTCGCGCACGATCCTGGCCTCGACCCACATCCGCGGGCGATCGCACGTGCAGGTCGCCGCCGAGTACGAGGTCGACGACGAGACCCAGACCCTCACCCGCGTGTGGTCCTACGTGTCCAAGGACGAGTGGGCGACGCAGCTGGGCGAGGCGGTGCGCCTGGAGGACGGCAACCTGCTGCAGGGCTACGGGCAGGACGGCGCCGTGCGCGAGGTGACGGCCGAGGGCGAGACGGCCTGGCAGGTGAGCTGGGAGCCGGACCGCTCGGGCTACCGCGTGATCGGGCACGCCACCTTGATCCCCGACCTGTACGCGCTCAACCGCGGGCCCGAGTAGGCGCGCTCCTCCCGTGTGGCGCATCCCCCCGATCGTCGAGGACGGCCTGGACATGGCCCGCGCCGGGGTGCGCCAGGAGCTGTGGCGCAGCCTGCGGCCCGGCGGCACGGCGGCCACGGCCTTGGCCCTGGCCCAGGGGCGGCGCGACCTGTACCTGATGCTCCACAAGCACGCCCGGACCCGGCCCGACGCGGTCGCCGTGCGGGACGAGGAGCGGGTCCTGACCTGGGCCCAGCTCCAGGACGAGGCGACGGCCGTGGCCGGCGGCCTGGCGGCCCTGGGGGTGCGCCCGCGGCAGCGGGTCGCCCTGGTGCTGGAGAACCGGGTCGAGCACGTGGTCGCGATGGCGGCCGCCCTGCACCTGGGGGCCGTGCCGGCGCCGATGTCTCCGCACGGCGGGGAGCAGGCCCTGGTGCAGC
Organism: Myxococcota bacterium; assembly: GCA_023150805.1. Lineage (GTDB taxonomy): Bacteria > Myxococcota_A > UBA796 > UBA796 > UBA2385 > UBA2385. The sequence goes on from JAKLKF010000108.1 coordinate 18,377, forward strand.
GCCTGTCCACGGGCCGCTTCGCCCTGGCCGTCGTCGAGGCCGAGCTGGTGGCCGCGGCCCGCCGGGGCCTGGCGCCCGACCGGGTGCTGTCGATGCAGGGCGGCTGGGCCCGCCTGGCGGCCTGGGCCCCGCTGCGCGCGCCTCTCCTGCGCAGCCGCCGGGCCCGTGGCGAGCCCGACCTCGTCCTGTTCACCTCGGGCACGACCGGCGGCTCCAAGGGCGCCCGCATCGACATGCAGCGCGCCCGCCTGGGCACCCCCTTCCGGCTGCTCACCGCCTTCGGCCTGGGCCGGGGCGACCGGCTGTTCACGGCCTGCCCGGTCTACCACGCCGCCCCCACCCTGCTCACCGGCCTGTCCATGCTCGCCGGCGCGGAGCTGGTGCTGGCCCGTCGCTTCGAGCCGGCCGACTTCGCCGACCAGGTGCGCCGCCTGGGCATCACCCACGCCTTCGCCGTGCCCACCATGCTCGGCCGGCTGGCCGCCTCCCCCTCCCTGGACCGGCTGCGCGGCAGCTCGCTGCGGGCCCTGATCTCGGGCGGCGCGGCCCTGCGCCCCGACCTCAAGACCCGCATCCTGGCGGGGGCCGGCCCCATCCTCTACGACTTCTACGGCGCCACCGAGCTGGGCGTGGTCTCCGTCGCCGGCCCGGCGGACCTGGCGGCCCACCCGGGCTCCGTCGGCCGGGTGCTGCGTGGCGTCGAGGTCCGCCTGGTCGACCCCGCCGGCCGGCCGGTGCCCCGCGGCGAGGCCGGCGAGCTGTACGTGCGCTCGGACCTGACCAGCGGCTACGAGGGGGTCGATCCGGACCTGCCGCCCGGCCTGGAGGGCTGGGCCAGCGCCGGCGACCTGGCGCGCTTCGAGGGCGACCAGCTCTGCATCGTGGGCCGGGTCCGCGAGGTCATCGTCACCGGCGGCGTCAACGTCTTCCCCGGCGAGATCGAGGCCGTCCTGGGGCGCCACCCCGCCGTCGCCGAGGTGGCCGTCGCCGGCCTGCCCGACGCGGACTGGGGCGAGGCCGTGACCGCCTTCGTCGTGCTGGCGCCCGGCCAGGCGCTGGAGCCCGAGGCGCTGCGGGCCTGGGCCCGGCCCCTGCTGGGAAAGGCCCAGCTCCCCAAGCGTGTGGTCCTGCGGCAGGCCCTGCCGATCGGGGCGACCGGCAAGGTGCTGCGGCGGGCCCTGGTGGAGGAGGCCCTGGAGGGGAGGGGGGCTGCGGGCGCGGCTGCGGGGTAGAGGTCGGTCCTGGGACGGCACCCCATGACCCTCTCCTCGCCCGCAACGATCCCCATCTCCGAGCGCCTGCGCGTGATCGAGGTGTACGCCAGCGTGCAGGGCGAGAGCCTCTGGCAGGGCCTGCCCTGCGTCTTCGTGCGGCTGGCGGGCTGCAACCTGCGCTGCACCTGGTGCGACTCGACCTACACCTTCACGGGAGGGGAGCACCGCGCCATCGACGACGTGGTCGCCCAGGCCCACGGCTTCGGCGTCGAGCTGGTCGAGCTGACGGGCGGTGAGCCCCTGGCCCACCGGCAGGCGATCCCGCTGATGCAGCGGCTGCTGGACCGCGGGCACACGGTGCTGCTGGAGACCTCGGGCAGCCTGGACATCGGCCCGGTGCCGCCCGCCGTGCACGTCATCATGGACCTGAAGGCGCCGGACTCGGGCGAGGTCGGCAAGAACCGCTGGGCCAACCTGCCGCTGCTGCGGGACAAGGACAACCTGAAGATCGTGCTGGCCAGCCGCCGCGACTACGAGTGGGCGCGGCAGGTGGTGGAGGAGCACGACCTGGCCCGCCGGCTGCCGGTCTTCTTCAGCCCCGCGTGGGGGCTGCTGGACCCGGTGGCGCTGGCGGGCTGGCTGGTGGAGGACCGCCTGCCGGTGCGCCTGCAGCTGCAGCTCCACAAGATCCTGTGGCCGGCCGAGGCCCGGGGCGTGTGAGCGCCGGCCCCGCCGGCGGGGCGGCCGGCGGGTTGGTGGGGCGCGCGCGCGCGCGCTACCTTGCGGGCGAGCGGGCCGGAGCTCCGGCCCAGGGAGAGCTGGTCATGAACGAGCTGAAGATCCCCGTCCAGGGCATGACCTGCGGCGGCTGCGCGGCCTCGGTGGAGCGCGCGGTGGGCCGCGTGCCCGGCGTGCAGGGGGCCAAGGCCTCCTTCGAGCAGGCCCAGGTGGTGGTGCAGGTGGGGCCCGGCGTGGCCCGCGAGGCCCTGGTCCAGGCCATCGAGGCGGCCGGCTACGACGTGCCCGCCGAGGGGGCCTGAGCCCATGCTGGCGACCATCCTGGTGAGCCTGCTGCTGGCGGGGCCGGCGCGGGCGCAGGTCGACAGCGGCACGACCGACAGCGGCACGACCGACAGCGGCACGACCGACAGCGGCACGACCGACAGCGGCACCGACGGGGGGACCACCGACGGCGGCACGACCGACGGGGGCACCACCGACGGGGGCACCGCCGACGACACGGCCGCCTGGATCGAGGGCGGCGACAAGCTCAGCGATCTCGCCGGCGAGCGGGGGGGCTTCGGCTGCGAGGGCTCGTCCGCGGGCCTGGTCTTCGTGGGCCTGGGCGTGGGCCTGCTGGGCCTGGGCCGCCGGCGGGACTGACGGGCCGGGGGAGGGGCACGGGGCGACGCGGGCTCAGCCCTCGTTGCGCAGCCGCCAGTCCAGGACCAGGCAGTTGATGGGCGAGGGCAGGTTCTCCTCGCCCAGGATCTTGGCCGCGGCGCCGTCCTCGCCGTTGAGCACCGCCAGGCAGGGCAAGACGACCGACCGGGCCATCACCTCGGCCGTCCGGGTCAACACCCAGGCGCCCTTGGCCTCGTAGGCGTCGAGCACGGTGCCCGGAGGCGCGCCCGACAGGTCGATGCCCGGGTCGTCGGCCTGGTAGTCGACCCGCACCAGGTCGGCGGCCCAGTACTTGGCCAGGCGCCCGGTCGTCGCGAAGGTCGTGCCCACCGGCGGCACCAGCTTGGCGTCGGGGCCGAGCTGCTCGCCCAGCGCCTTGAGCGTGCGGCTGATGTTGGTGCGGTGGTCGTCGCCGGCCTGGTGGATGCAGTAGGCGCTGCCCTGGGCGATCTGGGACAGGCTGACCTCGACCTGCTCGCCCTCGGGCAGGGGCGGGGCGGCGGCGGCGTCCAGCGTGGCCTGGATGAGCGCCTTGGTCTTGGTCTTGTCCTCGTAGGTCTTGTCGACGTCGCGCACGAGCAGCGCGTCGGGGAAGGCCTCGACGCCCAGGCGCCGCGCCTGGCGGAAGGTCATCTGCAGGGGGCCGCGGCCGCAGACCTCCAGCCCCTCGCTGTCGGTCAGGTCGGCGAACTCCGACTTGCGCTGGCCGGGCCAGGCCCCCAGCCAGACCAGGGCCTTGGCCGTGTCGGGGTCGACGTCCTCGAAGGTGCTCATCCGGTCGCGCCAGGCGACGAACTCCTCGGCCTTGCGGCTCTTGGCGCTGCCGATCCACTCGTAGCGGGCGGCGTCGCTGGTCAGGACCTTCATCTTGTCCTTCCAGGCGGTGCGCAGCTTGTCGTCCTCCTCCAGCGAGGTGCCCATGCCGCGGATGCCGGTGATCGACTGCGCGAGCTGCTCGAGCTTGTACTCGGTGCTGTCGCCGCGCATGTTCTCGGCGAAGGCCAGCTCCTGCTGGCAGGACTCGACGCGCACCTCCTGGGTCTGCAGCTTCTTCTTGAAGCCCGTGATGCGGCAGGCGCTCACGCCGCCGAAGACGTAGCCGCCGATCATGGCGAGCCCGAGGAAGATGTTGCGCGGCTGGAAGATCGCGCCCGAGCGGATGAAGACGCTGGCCCGCTGGACGAGCTGCATCGGGCCCAGGACCAGCAGGCGGGTCCAGACCTGGCGCTTGGCCTCGTCGCCCAGGGACTTGGCGGTCAGGCGCCGGCGGCCGGTCGCGACCTTCTTCGCCTTCTCCCGCTCGGTCTTGATCTCGACGGGCAGCTCGTCCAGCTCGATGATGAAGCGCGGCCCGTCGGCGGTGACCAGCGCGAAGGCGTCGCCGGGGCGGACGGCGGTGGGGGTGTTGAGCTGGACGGGGCGCCGCTCGCCGGCCTTGTAGAGGAAGACGGCGGTGGTGCGCTCGCTGGGGGCGAGGATCAGGTTCTGCGGACCCTGGCGGATGAGGCGCGCGTGCTCGGCGCGCACGCCCAGGGCCTCGGCCAGCACGATGTGGCAGCGGTCGGCGTCCGAGCCGAGCCGGACCTCCAGCCCCTCGAAGGGGCCGAAGCGCGTGCCGCCGAACTCGGGGGAGAGGCGGAGGTAGGTGACCAGCTCTTCGGGGGGCGTCGCCATGGCCGGGCGATGCTAACACCGGGCTTCGCGCCCACGGCCCCTGGCCGCGCGCCGCCACGGTAGAGTCCCGCATCCCCTCCGGACGGCCCTCTCGATGAACATCTTCCTCGTGCCCTACACCCGCTGGCGCCACCTGGCGATGGCGCTGTGGTGCGGCGGCTTCGGGCTGATGGCCTGGTGGCTGGTGCTGTCGCTGACGCTGGTGGGCGGGCCCAAGTGGGCGCCGGAGTGGGACGGGCCCATCCTGCTGGCGACGATGGCGGCCTTCATCGCCGCCGGCAGCGTCCTGGGCGAGGACAACCTGCGCCGTCGGCCCCTGCTGCAGCGCCTGGGCCGCACCGCCCTGGCGGCGGCCATCGCCGTCGGCAACACCCTGCTCTGGTACTGGGTGTGGACCAGGCTGGTGCCCCTGGTGCTGCCCGGCCACTGGCACGAGGACGCCGCGGACGCCTCGCTCGTCAGCCTGCGCTACCGGATGGGCGCCCTGTTCATGGCCGGCATGTCGACGGGCCTGGCCGGCGGCTTCGTGCGGCGCTTCGAGAGCTTCGTGAGCCACATCGCCGGGGGCATCACGGCGGCGCTGCTGGGGGGCGCGGTCTGGCACGTGCTGGGCGCCAACTTCCAGGGCCTGACCGACCTGTACCTGGCCAGCGCGGCGCTGGGCCTGACCTGGGGCTTCTTCTACGGCTTCATCACCTGGCCCATCCCCGACGCGCTGTACGCCGGCTGGATCCGCGTGCTCTCGCCGACCCGCTTCGGCCGCCGCATCCCGATCCCCGCGCCCGACGCCAGCCCCAAGGAGCGCTTCGTCGGGCACTTCCCTCGCGGGCTGGACCTGTTCCTTCCCGTCGAGGACGGCGTCATGGAGATGCACGTCTCGGTCGCCGTCGACGCCAAGGGGGCCTACAAGGCGCGCGGCCTCTCCCTGCAGCCCACCACGGTGCGCCGCTTCCTGGAGCGGGTGGACCTGCGCTACGACCCGCGGCGACCCGCCCCCCTGGAGACCCGCCTGGACAGCGGCGACCGCATCGTCCTGGGGCAGGGGGCCCAGCAGGCCGAGCTGGAGTTCCTGATGCTGCCGCGGGAGGAGCAGTGAGCCTGGTCGCCTGGCTGTGGGCCCTGCTGTGGTGGGGCTGCGGGGAGAGCGGGCTGCAGGCGATCCCGGGCACCACGACGCGCGTCGCGCGCCCGGAGATGGTCCAGAACACCGAGCTGGAGCTGAAGATCTTCACCTCGCTGGAGGAGTGCGCCGGCACGGTCAAGCCCGAGGACGTGCGCCTCTGCCTGCCCCACGTCGACCGCCGCTCGGGCGAGGTGCGGGTCGCCATCCAGTTCCGCCTGGACAGCGACGACTTCCCGATCCCGCTCTCCGAGGAGAACCTGCGCGTCGTGCACAAGGGCCGCACGGTGCAGGACGGCCCCGGCATGAGCGTCGAGATCATCCCGCACGACCCCATCGACGCGCCCCAGCTCTACATCCTGGTCATCGACGGCTCGTCCTCGATGAACGAGACGAACAGCAAGGGCCGCACCCGCATGGACCGGGTGCGCGACGCGCTGCTGATGCCCGACGTCAAGAGCGCCTTCTTCCCGGCCGGCGGCACCAAGACCGGCGTGCTCGTGCTGACCTTCACCAGCGGCGAGCCCGTGCCCCTGGGCGGCGAGCTGCGCATCCTGGACGATCCGCAGGCCTACACCCGCCTGGTCAAGAACGAGCTGGCGGTGCTGTCGGGCTACACCCACCTGTACGAGGCCGTCCGCTACGCCTCGGGGCCGCTGCTGCAGCAGGGGGCCGTGCGGGACTTCATCGACGTCTACCAGGCGTCGCCGACGATCATCGCGCTGACCGACGGCTTCAACAACATGGCGCCCGACGACACCTGCGCGACGAACGCCGAGCGGCTCAGCCGGCTCCTGGACAGCCTGGCCACCATCCGCCGCGAGACCGAGGACATCCGCAAGCGGCCCACCGTCTTCACCGTCGGCCTGGGCCAGCCGCTGCGCCCCTCCTTCGACCTGCCCAAGGGCAAGGAGAACACGGTCCCCGCCTCGGTCCTCTGCGGCAAGCGCTACGCCGACCGGCGCATCGACGGCGACCTCGAGCGCTACGGCATCGACAACGCCAGCCTCAAGTTCATCGCCGACCGCGGCGCCGGCTTCGACTACGTGCGCACCGATCGGGACGGCCTGGCCGAGGCCTTCCGGGCCGCGGCCGCGCAGCGCTACACCTGGTTCGAGGTCCGCTACCAGGTCGATCCCCACTACCTGCGGCGGTCCTTCGAGACCCGCCTGCGGCTGCTGTCCTACGCCGAGGCCGAGGCCAGCGTGCGCATCCACCCCAGCGCCTGGCTGGACGGTCCCCCGGGGCAGCGCGACGCGGACGGGCGGCTGGTGCCGCGGCCCTACCGCCACACCATGACGGTGATCATGCCGACCCTGGGCCTGCTGGTGGCGCTGGGCTTCGTGGGCGCCATCGGCTTCCACGGCCGCCGGACCCTGCTGGGGCGCTCGCGGCCCGGGCGGGGGCGCAAGCGCTGAAGCCCCCGGGGGCCCGGCCCGGCGGTCGGGGCGTGTAAGATGGAGCGCGGGTCGACCGTCGTCGGCCCTGGAGGCGGCGCGTTGGCACGCTACATCGGCGACTACGAAGTGATCCGCGAGCTGGGCTCCGGCCATTATGGCGCGGTCTACCTCGCCGTGGGGGAGACCCCGGCCCGGGGCCGGAACCCCGCCAAGCGTCGCGTCGTGGCGGTCAAGAAGCTGCACCGGTCCGACCCGCGCTCGGTGGACCTGCTCTCGCAGGAGTTCGCGCTGCTCGACCAGGTCAAGCACCGCGGCATCGTGCGGGTCTACGAGCTGCTGGAGGACGAGGGCGCGGTCGTGATGGAGCACATCCACGGCCAGAGCCTCAAGCAGGTGCTCGAAGAGCTGGCCCGCGCCAAGGAGCAGGTCTTCACCGAGGCGGCGGTCGAGATCGGCTGCGAGCTGGCCGACGCTCTCTACCAGGCCTACACGACCCCTGGAGACAACGGCGAGCCGCTGCGGCTGGTCCACCGGGACCTCAAGCCCGCCAACGTGATGCTGACCCCCCAGGGCGAGGTGAAGATCCTCGACTTCGGGCTGGCGCGCGTGGACAACGCCGACTTCGCGCGCGACGACAAGGGCCGGGTCAAGGGCACGCCCGTCTACATGGCGCCCGAGCAGGCGCGCGGCGAGGAGATCGACCATCGCACGGACCTGTTCGCGCTGGGGCTCATCCTCTACGAGCTGCTGCGCAACGCGCCGGCCTACGCGGCGCCCAAGGGCGTGCGCGACCCGGTGGGCGACCTGCTGCGCGCGATCGAGAAGGGCGACCTGTCGCGCCAGTGCGGCGAGCTGGAGGCCCGGCTGCCGGCCCACGGGCCCATCGTGTCCCGGCTCCTGCAGCGCCGCCCCGAAGACCGCTACCAGACGGGGCACGACGCGCTGGTCGACCTGCGGCGGCAGCTCTACCGGGACCGGGGCTCGTACCTCGCGGAGTTCTGCGAGTTCTACTTCGGCGCGGTGGTCGACATCGGCGAGGCGCCGGGCATCGACGAGGCCGTGGTGGCCAGCCGCGGAACCGCCAGGGGCCGCCGGCTGTCGATCGAGGAGCGGCTCAAGCAGTCCATGGCCCGCGAGCAGAAGGCGGTGCAGGCCGCTGGCCGGGGCGGCGCGTCGGCGCCGTCGCCAGCGCCCGCGGCGGCACCTCCGGCCCCCGCCGCGCCG
>JAKLKF010000109.1:0-23650 GCA_023150805.1 Myxococcota bacterium
CTGTCGGGGTCGTAGGGGTCCGTCAGGTAGATGTACAGCTCGTCCTGGTCGTCCAGGCCGTCGCCGTCGGCGTCGGTGTCGGCGATGTCGTAGTCGCCGTCGCCGTCGGTGTCCCGCGGCTCGACCGTCGGGTCGGTGGTGCCCGCCTCGTCCGTGTCGCTGATCCCGTCGCCGTCGCTGTCGAGGTCGAGGTAGTCGGGGGCGCCGTCCTCGTCGGTGTCCGTCGGCTCGTCCTCGAAGTCGTTGGTCCCCGCCTCGAAGATGTCGCCCACCCCGTCGTTGTCGCTGTCGACGTCCATGTAGTCGGGGGTGTCGTCGTTGTCGTAGTCGTTGACGCCGCAGTCGTCGCCGATCTCGACGACATCGGAGATGCCGTCGCCGTCGTTGTCGGGGTCGGCGTAGTCGGGCACGCCGTCGCCGTCGGTGTCCCCGGGGCCCGAGCCGCTGGGGTTCTTCTCGGTCTCGTCCCCGATGCAGTTGTTGTCGCTGTCCAGGTCCAGGTAGTCGGCGGTGCCGTCGCTGTCGCTGTCGATGGGCAGGGTCAGCGGGTCGGTGTCACCGGCCTCGATGAAGTCCTTGATCGTGTCGTCGTCGGAGTCGTCGTCCTCGAAGTTGGCCAGGCCGTCCTCGTCGGCGTCGTCCCCCCCCTCGTGCAGGTCGAGGATCGTGTCGCCGTCGAAGTCACCGCCGGTGCCGGTCGCGCCGCCGTCCGCGGTGCCGCCGTCGCCCGTCTGGGCCGCGGTGTCGTCGCCGTCCTTGTCCCCGCAGCCCAGGAAGGGCAGGCAGAGCGACAGGGCGAGGGAGAGGCGGAGGGCGATGGGCATGCGGACCTCGGGCGGGAGCTTGTCAACGACATGTTAGCAGGCGCGGCCTCGCTACCGCCACTTGTCCGTGAGGATCGCCGTGAGCCGCTACCAGCGCCCCGACCACTACACCCGCAAGGCCCGGGCCGAGGGGCTGCCCGCGCGCAGCGCCTACAAGCTGGAGGAGCTGGACGAGCACCACCACCTGGTGCGGCGGGGAGGGCGGTACCTGGACCTGGGCTGCCGCCCGGGGAGCTGGTCGTCCTGGATCCGCCGCCAGGCCGGCGCCGACGCCCGCCTGCTGGGCGTGGACGTCGAGCCCTGCGACGGCTACCCCGGCACCTTCCTGCGGATGTCGGTCGAGGATCTCACCGCGGCGCAGGTGGCGGAGGTGCTGGGGGGCCCGGCCGACGTCGTGCTGTCGGACATGGCGCCGAACACCAGCGGCGCGCGCGACCTCGATCACCTGCGCCAGATCGCGCTGGCCGAGGCGGCGCTGGCGGTGGCGGAGCGGGTGCTCGCGCCGGGCGGCGCCTTCGTCTGCAAGGTCTTCGACGGCCGCGACGCGCCGGCCTTCGTCCAGGCGGTGCGCGAGCGCTTCACCACCGTGCGACGGCACAAGCCCAAGGCGGTGCGGAGCAACAGCCGCGAGTTCTTCCTGGTGGGGACGGGCTTCCGGGGGGCGCCGGCGGACCCGGCCCCCGCCGGCTGATCAGGCCAGGATCCAGCGCACCAGGCTGGGCACCATCACGCCGCTGGCCCCGGCGGCCAGGTGGCGGAAGGCCTTCTCGCGGAAGGCGGGCCCGGCGATGTCACAGTGGGCCCAGGGCGTCTTCTCGACGAACTCCTTCAAGAAGAGCGCGGCCGTGATCGACCCGCCCTCGCGCCCGCCGATGTTCTTGAGCGTGGCCCAGTCGGCCTTGAGCTGCTCCTTGTAGTGCTCGGGCAGGGGCATCCGCCACAGGCTCTCGCCGGCGGCGTCCGAGGCGGTCAGCAGCTGGGCGGCCAGGGCCTCGTTGTCGCTGTACAAGGCGCTGTAGTCGCTGCCCAGGGCGATCACGGCGGCGCCGGTCAGGGTGGCCAGGTCGACGATCGCGTCCGCGCCCAGCTTGTCGGCGTAGGACAGGCAGTCGGCCAGGACCAGGCGCCCCTCGGCGTCGGTGTTGTGGATCTCGACGGTCTTGCCATTGTACATGGTCAGGATGTCGCCCAGCTTGTAGGCGCCGCCGCTGTTCATGTTCTCGACCGCGCCGAAGATGCCGTGCACCTCGACGTCCGGGCGCAGGTCCCGGACCGCCCGCATGACACCGATGACCGCCGCGCTGCCGGCCATGTCACAGCGCATCGTCTTCATGCCGTCGGTGGGCTTGAGGGACAGGCCGCCACTGTCGAAGGTGACGCCCTTGCCGACCAGCACCAGCTTGCGCCGCGCCGCGCCGGCGGGCTTCCAGGTCATGTGCACGAAGCGCGCCGGGCGCTCGCTGCCCTGGCCCACGGCGGTGATGCCGCCCATGCCGGCCGCGCGGATCTGCTGCTCGTCCCACACCTCGACCGTCATGCCGTCCCCGGCGAGCTGGGCCGCCTCGGCGGCCAGGGTCTCGGGGTAGACGTCGGCCGCCGGCCCGTTGACCAGGTCGCGGGCCAGCCGCTGGCCGACCGCGATGGCCTTGGCCCGCTCGATCGCCGCGGTGTCCACCGACCCGGCAAAGGCCACGGTGCCGATGGGGGCCTTGCGCGCGTCCTCGGCCTTGAAGCGGTCGTAGCGGTAGGCGCCGGCCTCGACCCCCTCGACGGCGGCGATGGTGCGCTCGGTGTCCAGGTCGCCCAGCGCCAGCACCAGGCGGGTCACCCCACGGTTGCGGGCGGCGCTGGCCGCCGCACCGGCGCCGCGGCGCACCGCGTCGGTCGAGCCGTCGCCCAGGCCCACCAGGGCCAGGCGGGGCGCGGCCAGCCGGCCCAGCGCGGGCCAGAGGGCGAGGGCGCCGGGCTTGCCGTCGAACTCGTCGGCCTGGGCGGCGGCGGCCAGGTCGCGGGCGAGGGAGGGCTCGAAGACCGAGAGGGCCGCGTCGAGCTGGCCCTGGCGCACGCCGATGGCGAGCAGGTCACAGGCGATGCCGGCGATGTCGGCGCTGGTGGTCACGTAGTCCATGGTGCTTCCCTGTGCGGCGGGGTGGAGGGGCAGGCGCCTATCCTGGGTGGGCGTCCTTTCCACCCGGCGGCGCGCGGCTCAGCGCAGGGCGACCAGCGCGATGATCAGCAGCAGGATGACGACCACGGCCGCGCCGATGAACAGCCGGTAGGTGTCCCCCTGGGCCAGCTCCAGCAAGCGGTCGACCACGCCGGTGCGAGGACGCGGGTCCAGGGGCTCGGTCAGGTCCTGGTCGTAGGGGTCGGGCGCCACCGGCGCCGGGCCGCCCGTGCCGGGCAGGGGCAGGTCGGTCCACCGGCCCGCGCCGCGGTACTCGGGCTCGGGCGGCGGCGGGCTGACCGTCGGCCGGACCGCCGGCGACGGGCGGAGCTGCACGACGGGGCCGCCCGCTTCGACCTGGGCGGGCGGCAGCGGGCGCGGCTGGGGCACCACCTCGTCCGGCGCGGGCACCGCCTCGATCCGCGCGGTGGGGGCCACCTGCGCCTGGGCGGCCTCGGCCGCCAGCTCGGCCCGCGCGGCCGCCTGGGCGGCGGGCGAGGGGCGCGGCGGCGGCACGGTGCCGACCTCGGTCACGACCTCGGGCTCTTCGCGCGGCGCGAAGCGGATCGCCTTGGGCTCGGGCTCGGTCCGCGGCGGGACGTAGCCGGCGGCCGGGTGGACCTGCAGCTCCCCCTCGGCCGTGACCGGCTCGTGGCCGGAGTCCCGGATGGTGAAGGCCAGGCGCACCCGGTAGGCCCCCGGGGGCAGGGCGTTCACGCGGAAGCCGAAGCGGAAGCGGCCGCTGGGGTGCCGGTCGACCGTGTAGCTGCAGGGCACGTCGCGCAGGCGCTTGTCGCCGTCCATGTCGAAGACGGCCAGGCCGCAGCCCACGTCCTCGTGCGTCTCGACGCCGGGGCTGCAGCCGACCGAGCAGGAGAAGGTGATCTCCTCGTCGGTGTTGTAGGCGCTGCTGCCGGGGGGGCGGTCCAGCAGCACGCGGCCCACGTGGCTGACCCGCGGGTTGACCAGGGCGGCCAGCTCGGTCACGCGCGTCTGGAACTCGTCCATGCGGGGGAAGCGGTAGGGCGGCGAGGGGCTGGTCTCGCGCGACAGGGCGCGGTTGAGCAGCGTGGAGAGGCGGTCGCCGAAGCGGGCGTGGAAGCGGGGGTTGCTGGGCTCGGCGGCCAGGCGGTCGCGGACGGCGTCCTTGAGCGCCACCAGGGTCGCCTTGTCCAGGCCGTCGTCGGGCAGCGGGGGGGGACCACCACCCTCGCGCGGGGTCATCGCAGCCCGCAGCAGCAGCCATGCCAGCGCGTGGCTGTCGACCGAGGGGTCGGACAGGGGCTGCTCCTGGCGGGCCCGGGCCTCGGGGGGCAGCCAGGACAGCGCGACGGAGCGGGCGCGGGCCAGCGCCGGCAGGTGGCGACGGAGCGTGTCGGTGAGCGGGTCGGAGAGCAGCCAGCCGCCGCGGCCGTCGGCCAGGATGTTCGTGGGGCGCAGGTTGCCGTGGACCCGGGGGCCGCCGGTGAGTCCCCGGAGCTGCTGGGCCACCGCGGCGATCGCCTCCAGCACGTCCTGCAGGGTCGCGCCCGCCTCGATCCGCGCGGCCAGGTTCGTGGCCATGCGGGGCATGACGAGCAGCGGGATGCCCGTCTCGGTCACGAAGCGGGCCTCGGCCCGGACCAGGCCCACGCCCGCGGCCTGGGAGAGCACGCGGGCCTGCTCCAGCGCGATCTCCCGGCAGATCCGCGCCATGTCCTCGCTGTCCGCGGCGAAGGCGTCCGGGCCCAGCGGGGCCTTGAGGATCCACTCGGCGCCGCTGGGCTCCTCGCGGCAGGTGTACGTCTTGCCCCAGAGCCCGCGCCCGATGAGCTGGCCGACCTGGAAGGTCCGGCCGCCCGGGTCGCGGACGGTGTCACCGGTCTTCATGACGCCGTGCCCGTGCTGTCGAGGAGGGAGGAGGGGAGGGGAGCGGGAGAGGAGGCTGGCGCGGGCGAGAGGGAGGAGGAGCCCGCTGCGCGAGGAGGGGGCGAGGGTATCGAAGCGGGGAAGGGACGTCAATGCGAGCGGCGGCCCGCGGGCATAGGCTTCGCGGAGATGGACTGCGCCTTTCCACTGGAGGACTCGGGGAACGGGCCCTACCGGCTCCTGCGGGCCGGTCGGCGGCGGCTGGTCGACCAGGCCCGCGCCGACCTGCGCGACCCGGCGGCCGCCCAGGCGCGGCGGCTGCGCGCGATCCTGCAGGCCAGCGCCGGCAGCGCCTTCGGCCGAGCGCACGGGCTGGACCGGGTGCGGGACCTGGCCGGGCTGCAGGCCGCGGTGCCCGTGCGGCGCCACGCCGCGCTGCAGCCGTGGCTGGACCGGGTCGAGGACGGCGAGCGCGGGGTGCTGACCCGGGACCCGGTGCGGCTCCTGGTGGAGACCAGCGGCACGACCGGTCGCCCCAAGCGCCTGCCGGTCACCGGGCCCTGGGAGGAGTCCTTCGCCGCGGCGCAGGACCTGTGGCTGCTCGGCCTGGTCCGCGCCTTCGAGGGGGTGACCCGCGGGCGCAGCCTGGCCCTGGTCAGCGCGGCGCGCCACGGCCGGTCGCGGGGCGGCCTGCCGGTCGGCAGCAACACCGGCCGCATCCTGGCGTCGCAGCCCTGGTACGTGCGCCTGCGCGACCCGGTGCCCGCCGCCGTCCTGGCGCTGCCGCCCGAGCTCAAGCTCTACGCGACCCTGCGCTTCGCCCTGCCCGAGCCGGTGCACGTGCTGACGACGGCCAACCCCTCGACCCTGCTGCTGCTGGCGCGCCGGCTGGCGCAGTGGCGCGCCCCGCTGTCCCAGGACCTGCGCGACGGGACGCTGCGCCAGGGGCCGGCCCAGGCCCTCGATCCCCGGGCCCGCCGCGCCCTGGAGCTGCGGCTGCGCAAGGTCCGGCCCCCCGCGGGCGCCTGGACCCCGGCGGCGCTGTGGCCGCTGGCGGCGGCCTGCTGCTGGGTCGACGGCCCGGCCGCCTACTTCGCCGCCCGGCTGGCGGAGGCCCTGGGGGCCCCGGTGCCGGTCCACCCGGTGGGCCTGACGGCCAGCGAGGGCTACTTCGCCGTCCCGCTGGGCCCCGGCTGGCCCGGCGGCGTCCTGCACGTCGGCGGGCACGTGCTGGAGGTGATGGACGAGTCCGGCCAGGCGCGGCCGGCGCACCAGGCCGAGCCGGGCGAGCGCCTGCGGCTGGTCGTCAGCACCGAGGCGGGCCTGCTCCGCTACGACCTGGAGGACCTGGTCGAGGTGGTCGGGCGCTGCGAGGCGACGCCGATGGTGCGCTTCGTCGGCAAGGCGGGGCGCTACCTCAACCGCGCGGGCGAGCGGGTGAGCGAGGACCAGGTGGCGCGCGCGGCGGCCGCGGCGACCGCTCGCCACCGGGGGCCGGCCCCGACGGGCTTCACCGCCACCGCCGTCCAGGATCCCGTGCCGTGGCTGTGCGTGGGGGTCGAGGGCCTGCCCGCCGCGGCGCTGCCCGCCTGGGTGGCCGCCTTCGACGAGGCGCTGCAGCAGGCCAACGTCGAGTACCGCGGCCGCCGCGCGACGGGGCGGATGGACCCGCCGGTGGCGCAGGCGCTGCCCGAGGGGACCTACGCCGCCTGGCGCGCCCGCCGCCTGGAGGCCGGCGCGCCGGACGGCCAGCTCAAGGACCCGGTGATCGCGGTCGACGACGCGGAGTGGACCGCCGTGACCGGGACCCCCGTCGCGCCGCGAGGTGGCCCATGAGCCTGGGCTTGTGGGCGGCGCGGGCAGGCCTGGGCATGATCGGCCTGACCTGGGCGCTGACGGCGCTGGACGTGGCGGCGAAGCGCCGGCGCGCCGCCTGGCGGCTGGGTCCGGACAGCCCGGCGGCCCGGCCGGACGCGGCCGTCTCGGTGCTGATCCCGGCCCGCGACGAGGTCGAGAACATCGGCCCCTGCGTGCGGGCCGTGCTGGCGCAGGACCACCCGGCCTTGGAGGTCGTGGTCCTGGACGACGGGAGCACCGACGGCACGGCCGAGGTCCTGGCCGAGCTGGCGCGGCAGTGGCCGGGGCGGCTGCGCGTGCTGTCCGGCGGGTCGGACCGCCCGCCGCCGGGCTGGCTGGGCAAGCCCTGGGCCTGCCAGCGCGCCGGGCAGCAGGCCCGGGGAGACTGGCTGCTCTTCCTCGACGCCGACGTCCGCCTGCACCCCCACGCGGTCTCCGCCGCGGTCGCGTGGGCCGAGCAGCACCAGCTCGGGCTGCTCTCGGGCCTGGGGCACCTGCAGACGGACAGCTTCTGGGAGAAGGTGCTCCAGCCCGCCGTCGGGGCCCTCATCATGGCCGGCAACGACCTGGACCGGGTGAACGACCCGGCCCGGCGCAGCGATCGCCCCCTCGCCAACGGGCAGTTCATGCTCTTCCACCGGCGGGCCTGGCAGGCGCTGGGGGGGCACCAGGCGGTCGCCAACGCCGTGCTCGACGACGTCTCGATGGCGATCGCCGCGGTGGCCGCCGGGGAGCGCTACCACCTGTTGATGATGC
Organism: Myxococcota bacterium; assembly: GCA_023150805.1. GTDB lineage: Bacteria > Myxococcota_A > UBA796 > UBA796 > UBA2385 > UBA2385. Next base: position 7,453 of record JAKLKF010000109.1, read on the forward strand.
GGGAGCTGTTCTCCTGCCGGATGTACGACTCCCTGCCGGCGCTGTGGCGGGGCTGGTCCAAGAACCTGTTCACGGGCCTGCGCCGCTCCTGGGCGAACCTGGTCGTGGTCAGCGCCTGGCTGCTCACCTGGTCGGTGCTGCCCTTCGCGCTCGTCCCCCTGGCCCTGCTGGGCTGGCTGCCCCCCGAGGCGCTGGCCTGGGGGGCGGGGCTGAGCCTGCTGATCCTGGCGGTCCGGGCCTGGCTGGACCGGGCCTATGGCATGGACCCCCGCTACGGGCCGACCCAGCCCCTGGCGGCCCTGCTGCTGGTGGCCCTGCTGTGGGCCAGCGCCTTGCGGACCGTGCGCGGGACCGCGACCTGGAAGGGGCGCGCCCTGGAGCTGGACCCCGCCGAGGGGCGGAGGAGCACGCGCGGGTCGACCTGAGCGCGCCCGGACCGGTCGGAGGGCGTCACAGGCCGTCGGGGTCGACCCCCAGCTCTCGCAGGCGGTGCTCCAGGCGCCGGAGGCGGGCCTCCAGCTCCAGGAGCGCCAGGTCGCGCCGCTCGAGCTGCCGCCGGTGGTGCCGGGCGAGCTTGGGGGGCGAGATGGTCGGCGCGTCCGCCGGAGCCGCCCGCGACGGCAGGGGCGGCGCGGAAGGCGGGTCGCCGGCGGGGAGCGGGGGCATCGGGCCGCGCAGGACGGAGAGCGGCTCGGCCGGGCTGAGGGGGGACAGGCCGTGCACCGGCGGCGGCACGCTCTCCAGCGGGGGCAGGTGGGCGAGGGGAGGCAGGTGCGTCGGCGGGGGCGGCTCCCGGCGCGGAGGCTGCTCGCCCACCGCGGCGAGCCGCGGGGCGGAGCGGGGGGCCGGGGCGTGGCGGGGCGACTCGCTGTCGACCTCGATCATGTCCTCCAGCGCGTCGTCCGGATCCCGCACCAGGCCCGTCACCCGCTCGACGATCTGGCCGACCTCCTCGACGGCGTAGACCTCGTCGGCGATGGTCAGGGTGGGCAGGTCCTCCAGGCCGGCCGCCTCGCCGGCGAGCGGGATGACCTGCTCGTCTTCGCGGAGCTCCAGCCGGTGCTCGTCGCGCGAGGGTCCGGGCACGGCGGTCAGCTCGACCCAGACGTCCCGGTCCAGGCGCAGCAGGTGGGCGTCCGTGATCCGGTCCAGGGCGTAGGACTCGCGCGGCATCCCCGGGCCGGGCACGTGCAGGAAGACGCTGGAGCGGAGCTGGCCGGGGGAGAGGTGGTCCTCGTGGCCGTGATCGCGCGCCGGCGGGACGATCAGCACGCCGGGCCGGGACACCCGCAGCACCGCCTTGCCCTGGTCCACCTGGAAGCGCACGGCGCACGCGGTGCCGTCGACCGCGGTCTTGCGCACCCAGACCCGGAAGGAAGGCGGCGCGGCGCGTTGCGAGGAGGGAGCCACGGGCAGCGGTTCCAGGGTCAGGACTCGTGGTCGTGGTCGTGGTCGTGGTCGTGGTCGGCGGCGGGGTCGGCGGCGGGGTCGGCCCCGCCGTCGGCGTCGGCCGCCGCGTCGGGTGCGGGTGGGCGCGGCAGGCCGGCGCGCCCACCCTCCACCATGTGGCGGTAGACGTCGCGCTTGGGCTTGTGGAAGGCGCTGGGTGCGTCCGCCGAGGTGTCCGCCATGCCCGAGACGAGCTTGCCACCGACCCGGTCCATGACCTTGTCGGAGGCCCGCTTGCCCAGGCCCCGGAGCAGCTTGCTGGCCAGCCCCATGCTCACCTCCGACCGGCAACCTACTGCCGGCTCGCCCCCTGCACAAGCGGCGGATGGTCCCGGTGGCGCCGGGACCCGCCGCCGCGGCCTCACAGGGCTCCGGTCGCCACCTGGAGCTGGACCTGGGCCAGGTCGCGGCTCATGCGCTCGCGCAGCAGGGACAACCGGGCCTGCTCCAGGCCCAGCGTGGCGTCGCTGACCTCCAGCCAGGTGGTGGTGCCGGCCTGGAAGCCCCGCTCGGCCAGGGTCACGTTCTCCTCGGCCAGGGCGACCTCGTCCTGCACCGCCCGCAGCGCCAGCTCGGCGCGCTCCAGGTCCTGCCAGGCCGTGCGGACCTCCTCGGTGGCCACCTGCTCGGCCTGGCGCGCAGCCAGCTCGGCCTGGCGCGCCTGGCTGCCGACCTCCTTGAGCTGGGCCGCCCGCAGGCCGCCGTCCCACAGGGTCCAGTTGGCCTGGAACACCAGCATCCACATCCAGTGCTCGCCGGTGAAGCCGGCCACCTCGGAGTAGGACTCGGTGAAGCGGGCGTCCAGCGTGGGCAGGAAGCCCAGCGCCTTGCTGGTGCGGGACAGCTCGGCGACGCGGGTGCGCAGGCGGGCGGCCTGCAGGTCGGCGCGGCGGGCCAGCGCGTCGGCGACGGCGGCGTCGGCCGAGGGGGGCACGGCGGTGGACAGGGTCGGCAACGTGGGCTCGCTGTCGCGGGGCAGGCCCGTCGCGCGGGCGAAGGCCTCCTGGGCCGTGACCACCATGCCCGTGGCGCCCGCCAGCTCGCGCTCGGCCTGGGACAGGGCCAGGCGTGCCTGGACCAGGGCGCGCGGCGGGGCGAGTCCGGCCTGGACCTGCCGCTCGGCCAGGGTGAGGTGGTTGCGGGCCGTCTCGACGGCGCCGCGGGCCAGGGTCTCCCCCTCGCGGGCGACGGCCAGGCCGTAGAAGGCGCGGGTCACGCCGGCGCGGACCTGGGCGCGGCGGGCCTGCTCGTCCAGCCGCGTCGCCTCGACGGTCTTGTAGGCGCCCGACAGCAGGGGCAGCGACTCGCCGTTGAAGATGGGCAGGATGACGTTGAAGTTGGCGGCGAACTGCTGCTTCTGCTGGATGACGATCGGCTCGTTGCTGAAGTCGTCGCCCAGGAAGGCCTGGAGCTCCTCGGGGATCATCGAGGCGAAGTCCAGGCTGGTCTCGAACTGGTTGAAGGTGTAGGTCGCGCCCGCGGTGAGCTTGGGCTGGACCATCGCCCAGGCCTGCCCGCGCAGGGTCTCGGCCTGGACCGTCTGCTCGCGCAGCAGGGCCAGGTCGATGTTCTCGCCCTCGGCCGCGGCCCAGGCCTGCTCCAGGCTGACGGGCGCGGCCAGGGCGCGGCTGGACAGGCCGCCCAGCAGCAGGCCGGCCAGCAGCACCTTCGCGACGGGGGCCACCGTCACGGAGGTCGACGTCCGCCGGCTCCACAGCCGGCGCCCCAGGCGGTACAGGTCCTCGCGGATGCTGTAGAAGGTCGGCACCATCACCAGGGTCAGCAGGGTGGCGAAGGTCAGGCCGAAGATCACGGCGATGGCCATGGGGCCCCACCAGTCCGCGCTCGGCCCGCCCAGCAGCAGCCGGCCGCTGGCGAAGTCGATGGTCAGCCCGATGGCCATGGGGACCAGCCCGAGCACCGTGGTGACGGCGGTGAGCATCACCGGGCGGAAGCGCGTCAGCCCGGCCTTGATCACCGCGTCGTGGCTGTCCATGCCCCGGTCGCGGAGCTGGTTGATGTAGTCGATGAGCACGATGGCGTTGTTGACCACCACGCCGGCCAGCGAGATCACGCCCAGGCCCGTCATGATCACGCCGAAGGACGTGCCGGTGAAGATGAGCCCCCACAGCACGCCGATCAGGCTGAGCACCACGGTGAACATGATGATGAACATCGTGCTGAACTTGTTGAACTGGGCCACCAGCACCAGGCTGATGAGCGCCACCGCCATCAGGAAGGCGCGGCTGAGGAACTCCTGGGCCTCGCGCTGCTCGTCGTCGGCGCCGCCCAGGCGCAGGCCCGTGCCCTGGGCCAGCGCTCCCGAGCCCTCCAGCTCCTCCAGGCGGCTGGCGACCGCCTGGCGCACGGCGTTCTCGTTCATGCCCGGCTGCACGTCGCCCTCGATGGTCACGACCAGCTTCTGGTCGACGTGGCGGATCGAGCCCGAGCCGCCGACCAGGCTGTAGGAGGCCACCGTCGACAGCGGCACCGAGAAGGTGCTGGGGCTGGTGTCCTCGCGGCCGGCCACCCGCAGGGCCAGCACGCTCTGCAGGTCCTCCTTGTAGCGGGGGTCGAGCTCGACCACGATGTCGTGCTCGTCGGTGCCGTCCCGCAGGGTGCTGGCGGTGGCGCCGGCGACGGCGGTGCGTACGTCGTTGGCCACCTGGACGGTGCTGGCGCCGATGCGCTTGGCCGCGCCGCGGTCGATGCGCAGGCGCATCTCGGGCCGGCCCACCCGGTAGTCGTCGGTCAGGTCGGTCGTGCCCTCCACCGCCTCCAGCGCCCGGCGGACCTCGAAGGCCGCCGCGCCCACGGTGTGGAAGTCCTCGCCCGTCACCTCGACGGCGATGGGCTTGCCCACCGGCGGGCCCATGCGCTCCTGGTCGACGGTGATCTGGGCACCGGGGATCTGCTCGACGGCGGCGCGCAGCCGGTCGATGGTGAGGAAGGTGCTCTCGATCCGGGGCTTGTCGCCCTCGATGGCGTTGTTCTTGTGCGGCGCGAAGTCGACGGTCAGCCGCGCCTGGTTGCTGGCCGCCTGGGCGCCCGCCATCGGGTTCCCGCCGCCGGAGACACCGGTCTCGGCGACGAAGACGTCGACGTTGGCCTGGCCGGCCAGCACGCCCTCCACCTGCCGCACCACCCGGTCGGTCGCCTCCAGGTCGGCACCGTCGGGCAGGCGGACGGCGATGGTGGCGCGGTCGGGCTCCACGTTGGGGAAGAACTCGGTGCCGTGGTTGAGGAAGCCGTAGGCCACCACGGTCACCACCAGGCTGACCACGCCCATGCCCGCGCTCAGGTAGCGGTGGGCGATCGACCACTCCAGCAGCCCCCGGTAGGTCTTCATCAGGCCGCGGGTCTCGGGGATGGCCAGGTTGTTGTCGAGCCCGGTCGGCACGGGCTTGCCCTTCATCAGCCGCGAGGTGGCGACGGGCAGGATGAACAGGGCGACCAGCAGCGAGGCGGTGAGCACGATGATGACCGTCTTGGGCAGGAAGCCCATGAACTGGCCCATGATCCCGGTCCAGAAGACCAGGGGGAAGAAGGCCGCCACCGTCGTCAGCGTGCTGGAGGTGACCGCGATCGCGACCTCCTGCGTGCCGTCGATCGAGGCGCTGACGATGTCCTTGCCCTCCTCCATGTGCCGGTAGATGTTCTCGACGATGACGATGCCGTTGTCGACCAGCATGCCCAGCGCCAGGATCAGGCTGAACAGCACGACCATGTTCAGGGTCATGCCGAAGTACTGGAGCGCCGCGAAGCTGGCGAGCATCGACAGCGGGATCGCCAGGCCCACGAACAGGCTGGTGCGCCAGCCCAGGCTGAAGACCAGCACGCCGATCACCAGGATGAGCGCGGTCAGGATGTTGTTCTCCAGCTCGCTGACCTGCTGGGCGATGTAGCGGGACTGGTCGCCCAGGATCCGGTGCTCCACGCCCCCGGGCCAGGTCGCCGCGTGGCGGGCGATGACCGCCTTGGCCTCCTCGGCGATGGAGAGGATGTTGGCGCCCGTACGCTTGGTGATGCTCACCGAGATCGCCGGCTGGCCGTTCATGCGGGCGTAGGTGGCCCGGTCGGCGTAGCCGTCGATCACCCGCGCCACGTCCCGCACGAAGACCGGCCGGTCGCCCGTGCGCTTGATCGCGACCCCGCCGATGTCGTCGGCCGCCTTGAACTCGCCGGGCACCCGCACCAGGAAGGTGCCGGAGTCCGCGGTGACCTCGCCGCCGGGGATGTTGACGTTCTCATTGCCGATCGCGCCGGTGACGTCGCCCAGGCTCAGGCCGTAGCTGGCCAGCCGCACCGGATCGACCTGCACGCGGACCTGCCGCTCCATGCCGCCGGCGATCTTGACGTCGAGCACGCCGCTGACCCGCTCCAGGTCGTCCTGCAGCTCCTCGGCCAGGTGCTTGAGCTCCTCCTCGTCCCGGTCGCCGGCGATGGTGACGATCATGATCGGCACGTCGCTGAAGCTGACCTCGCGGACGCTGGGCTCCTCGGCGTCGGCGGGCAGCTCGGTCTTGCCGCGGTTGACCCGGTCGCGCACCTTCTGCAGGGCGTCCTCGATGTCGACCTCGGGCTCGAACTCCAGCGAGATGATCGAGACGCCCTCGGCCGAGGTGCTGCTCATCTTCTTGAGGTCCGCCACGCCGGCCAGCTCGCTCTCCAGCGGGAAGGTGACCAGCGCCTCGATGTCCTCGGGCGAGACGCCGATGTAGGGCGTGGTCACCAGGACGACGGGGATCTCGACGTCGGGGAAGCTCTCGCGCGGCAGGTCCTTGTAGGAGATCCAGCCGAAGACGAAGATCGAGATGGTGACCAGCAGGACCGTGGCGGCGTTGCGCACGACGAAGCGGATCATGGGCGGGCTCCGGGGGGAGGGCGCGCGGGGGCCGCGGGGACGGCCGGGGTGAGCGCCTCGTTCGGGGGCAGGAGGCGAGGGGGAGGGGGAGCGCGTGCGAGGTGCGCGCGGTGCGGGGGCGGGCGCTGCCTGCCCCGCCGGGAGAGCCAGCTAGAAGGCCACGCGGCCGTCGGTGCAGCAGGTGCCCTGGCGCGCCACCAGCAGGGCGTCGCCGTCGGCCAGCTCGCGGTGGCCGGTGATCACCAGGGTCTCGCCCGCGGCCAGGCCCTGCGTGATCACGACCTGGTCGTGCACCACCTTGCCGGGGGTGACCGGCCGCCAGCGGGCCACGCCCTCCTGGGCGACGAAGACGCCGACGCCGTCCAGGCGGGTGACCAGCCAGTCCTGGGGGATGACCACCGCGTCGCTGGCCAGCACCTCGGCCAGGGCCACGCGGGCGATCATGCCGGGCAGCAGCCGGCGCTCGGGGTTCTCGACCACCGCCTTGACGGTGAAGGCCCGCGAGCTGAGGTCGGCGGCGGGGCTGATGGTCGACAGCGTGCCGGTGAACAGCCCGGCCGCGGCGTCGGTGGTGACCGCGACGGGCATGCCCGCCTTCAGGCCCACCACGTCCCGGTCGCTGACCGACATGGACAGCTCCACCCGGTCGAGCTCGACCAGGCGCGCCACGGGGGCGCCGGGCCCGGCGATCTCCCCCTCCTCGACCCCGAGCTGGCCGACGACACCGGCGAAGGGCGCGGTGATCATGGAGCGCTGCAGCGCGATGGCCGCCAGCTCGTCCTGGGCCTGGGCCAGCCGGAGCTGGGTCTGGACCTGGTCGCGCTGCTGGGCGCTGGCCAGGTCGCCCAGGGTCTCGACCCGCTGCGCCTCGGCGCGGGCCTGGTCGAGCTGGGCGGCGGCCTGCTCCCGGCGGGCGGCGGCCGAGGCGCGGTCGATGGAGGCGATGGCCTGCCCACGCTTCACCTCCTGACCCTCTTCGACGTAGACCTTCTCGACGAAGCCGCCGGTCGGCGAGGCCAGCAGCGCGTCGCGCGCGCCCTGCACCTCGGCGGGCACGGCGATGTCGACGGTGGCCTGGGTGGCCTGGATGGTGGCCACCTCGACCCGGATCTCGGCGGCAGGCGTCACCTGGGGGACGGGGCCCACCTCGGTCTTGGCGTCGGCGCCGGCGTCCTGGCAGGCGACGAGCGCGGCCGGCAGGGCCAGGGCGAGCAGGAGCAGCGGGCCGGTGCGCGGCCACGGGGTGCGGGTCATGGTCATCCTCGAGGTGGGGGGCTTCCGGCGGCGATGCCGCGGAAGAGCAGGTCGACGATGCGGTCGGGCGTGTCCGGGGGCGCCGGCACGCCCTTGAGGGCCAGGAAGGCGCGGGAGTGCAGCGCCCCGGTCAGGGCCAGGGCCGCGTCCTCGAGATCCACGTCCGGGCGGATCTCGCCGGTGCGCACCCCCTCCTCGAAGAGGGCGTGCAGCAGGGCCTGGTTCTCCTGGTGGTAGCGGGCGAAGTCGAAGTCGGGCTGGGCCTGGTCGGGGCGGTTCTGCATCACCAGCATCAGGCGCATGGGCGCCGGGTCGCTGCGCAGGCGCTCGAACACCCCGCGTGCCAGGACCACCAGCCGGTCGCGCACGGTGCCCGAGACCAGGTCGACCTGGGCCAGGATGGGCTCCAGGCCGACCAGGCAGCGCTCGATGGTGGCGCGGAAGAGCTGCTCCTTGCTCTCGAAGTGGTAGTAGAGCGCCGGCTTGGTGCAGCCCGCGGCCTGGGCCACCTCGCGCATCGAGGTCCGTCCGTAGCCCTTGTCGGCGAACAGCTCGACGGCGACGGCGAGGATCCGGGCGCGCAGCTCGGGCTCGGCGGTGGAGGGGGGCAGAGGGGCGGGGGGGAGCGTCACCTGACTGACCGGTCGGTAGGTTGTTGACCGACCGGTAGGTAACCGCGGCGCTCAGGCGGGCAAGCGGGTCCGCGTGACGGGTCGATGGCGCGGCGGCAGCGGGCGCCTGGCGCTTCCTCGCCCACCCCACCAGACGCGGCGTTCCCGGCTGCTACACTCGACGCGGATCCCTGCGCGCCGCCCCCGCGGTGGCCCACTCCTCCCGCCGGAGCCTCGATGCGGCCTGTCCTGTCCCGTCCCCTCGGCCTCTGCGCCGCCGCCCTCCTGGGCGGGGGCTGCGCCGACAAGTCGGTGCAGGTCTTCAACACCCCGCCCGCCCTGTCGATCGTGCGCCCCCTGGACGGCACCAGCTTCTCGCCCGAGCAGCTCATCGAGATCGAGGCCGTGGCCGAGGACTCGCAGGACAGCCCCGACCTGCTGTCCCTGTTCTGGACCAGCAGCCTGGACGGCGACCTGGGCGAGGGCAACCCCGACGTCAACGGCGAGATCTACCTGGCCCTGACCGAGCTGAGCGCGGGCACGCACGCGCTCACGCTGACCGTGGTCGACACCGACGGCGAGTCGGCCAGCGAGAGCGTGGGCTTCGACGTCGGCTACGGCGGCAGCACGGGGGCCCCCACCGTGATCCTGGTCTCGCCCGCCCCCGACGAGTCCTTCACCGTCGGCCAGGCCCTGACCGTGTTCGGCACGGTCACCGACGAGGAGCAGGCCTGGGAGACCCTGGAGCTGACCCTGGCCAGCAGCCGCGAGGGCAACCTGTGGGTCGGAAACGCCGAGAGCACCGGCACCGTCTCCGTGCCGCTGGACGCCGGCCTGTCCGAGGGCGAGCACGTCCTGACCCTGTCGGCCGAGGACCAGGACGGCAACGTCGGCAGCGCCTCGGTGATCGTGCAGGTGGTGGCCGACGGGCGGCCGACCGCCGAGATCACCAGCCCCACCGACGGCAGCCGCTTCTCCTACACCGAGACCCTCAGCCTGCAGGGCACGGTCGGCGACGCCGAGACCGACACCGAGCTGCTGTGGGTGACCTGGGAGAGCGACCGCGACGGCCTGCTGGGCGAGGGCAGCCCCGACAGCTCGGGCTTCACCGCCGTCGGCGCCACCCTGTCGGTGGGCACCCACACGCTGACCCTGACGGCCCTGGACGAGGAGGCCAAGGAGGGCACGGACAGCGTGGTGGTGACCGTCTACGATCCGCTGGACACCGACGACGACGGCGACGGGCAGAGCGAGAACGCCGGCGACTGCGACGACGGGGACGCCGCGATCTTCCTGGGCGCGCCCGAGCTGTGCGACACGCAGGACAACGACTGCGACCTGGAGGTCAACGAGGACTGGTGGGACACCTACGAGCTCAACGACGACAGCGCGGGGGCCTGGGACCTGGGCGACGTGGACGGCTTCCTGTGGAGCGGCGACAGCATCGAGCTGTCGGCGCTGACCCTGCACGGCGGAGGTGACGAGGACTGGTTCTCCTGGGAGGCCGGCGACGAGTTCCTGATCGACAACGTCGACATCACGGTGCGGGTCACGGGCCTGCCCGCCGCCGGCAACTTCGTGGTCGAGCTGTACCAGCGCGACGGCAGCACCTGGACCCTGGAGGACAGCGACGACGGGTCGGGCAGCCTGTCGGTCTCCTTCACCGGCGACCTCTTCGACGACGACGAGGACGACTGGGGCATCCGCTTCTACGCGACGACCTGGCCGGCGGGGAGCTGCACGACGACCTACACGGTCAGCATCAGCTCCTGAGCCGGCGGCGCCGGGCCACCAGGGGGAGGGCCCCCAGCGGCAGCACCAGCCAGGCGGCCGGACCGCCCGGCGCGCCCTGGCAGCCGCCGCAGCCCAGGGGGTAGACCGGCGTGCCCTCGTCCGCGGCCGACGGCGCGCCGCAGGTCAGCGGCAGCTCGGCGAAGGCCGCGTCGTCCCGGGTGATCCCGCCGTGCAGCAGGCGCGTGTCGGGGTCGGGGGTGGCCTGGTCCACCGGGGCGTCCAGGCACAGGGTGAGCGAGGCGTCGCCCTCCTCGACCCACAGCTCCGGGTCGACGGTCCCGGCCGCGCCCTCCAGGCGCCACTGCAGGGGCAGGCGCCAGGTGCCGGCCTCGTTGACCTGGCGGGCGTGCAGGTCGACCTGGACGCCGCCGGCCACGGCCCGCTGGTGCAGGCCCACCTCCAGCACCGGGTCGTCGGCCTGGTAGACCCACTGGTCGAAGTACCAGGACCAGTCCTGGCCGGTGCTCTCCTCGATGGCGGCGACCAGGTCCTGGGTGCCGACCGCGCCGTGGGCGTGGGCCTGTCCGTAGGCGCGCAGGGCCTGGTCGAAGGCGTCGGCGCCCAGCATGCCGCGCAGCATCTCCAGCACGAGGGCGCCCTTGTCATAGACGGTGCCGCCCCACATGAAGTTCGGGTCGTACAGGCTGAACACCCCCTCGTAGCCCTTCCAGGCCAGGTAGCTGTCCCGCTGCCAGGCGAAGTAGGCGGCGCGCCCCTCCTCGCCGTACAGGTGCTCGTACCAGCGCAGCTCGGCGTGGCTGGCGAAGCCCTCGTTCAGCCAGATCTCGTCCCAGCTCTCGCAGGTCAGCCAGTCCCCCCACCAGTGGTGCGCCGCCTCGTGGGCGTTGATCAGGGCCGCGCTCGAGCTGCCCAGCAGCTCCTCGCCGAAGGTGGTGGCGGTGGTGTGCTCCATGCCGCCGCCGAAGGGCACGACGACGTTGCGGTACACAGGCCAGGGGTACTCGCCCCACAGGCCGGAAAAGAAGGCCAGGATGTCGGCCGTGTCGGACAGGTCGGCCACCGCCTGGTCCAGCAGCTGGGGGGCGGCGTGCACCTCGACGGGCAGCGCGGCCTCGGGGTCGGTCCAGGCGTCGAAGCTGCCGGCGTGCAGCACCATCAGGTAGGGCGGGATGGGCGCGTCCAGCAGCCAGGTCCAGGTCGTGCGCCCGTCCTCGGTCTGCTGGTCGACCAGCAGGCCGTTCTGCACCACGTCCCAGCCCACGGGCAGGGTGGTGTGCCACTGCAGCGTGGCCTTGTCCCACGGCACGTCACGCACGACCAGCCAGTGGCGTGCGCCCTCGGGCTCGTGGAAGGACACCAGCGGGTCGCCCCAGTCCAGCCCCAGGTAGCCGCCCATCGTGTCGTCGCCCGACACGCGGTAGCGGACCTCGACGGTCACCTCGGCGCCTCCGGGCGTCGTCGGGATCCTCACCTCGTCGCCGTCGTGGGTCCACGCGACCGGGGCACCGTCGACCTCGACCGAGAGCAGCTCGGGGCCGTCGGCGTGCAGGACGAGGTGGTCGGGAGGCGCGCCCGACGCGGCGGCGGTGAGGCGGGTCCGCCCCTCGACGGTCCGCGCGTCCGGGTCGATGTCGACGTCGATGTCGTAGGCCTGGACGTCCCAGCCGTCGGCGGGGGCAGGGGTGCGCGGCGCCGGGCGGGCGCGGGCGCCGTGGGGCAGCGGTCGCGGCAGCGACGGCAGGTCCGCGGGAGGAGGGGGCGCGGCCCGGCAGAGCGGGGCGAGCAGGAGCAGGGCGTGCATGGGGACCGGCTGCGGAGGGCGGGGGCCGAGGCGGCGGGGCCCAGGAGGATAGCCCTGGCCCGCAGGAGGTGCGCGATGCGAGGGCTGGTGCTGGACGAGGCCGGACCCCGGGTGCGGACGGACCTGCCCGAGCCGCGGGTGGAGGGGGAGGCGAGGATCCGCCTGCACCTGGGCGGAGTGTGCGCCACCGACCTGGAGCTGATCCGGGGCTACATGGGCTTTCGAGGGGTGCTGGGCCACGAGTGGGTCGGCACCGTCGAGGAGGCCCCCGACGACGCCTGGGTGGGGCGGCGCGTGGTCGGCGAGATCAACGCCGCCTGTGGCCGCTGCCCGACCTGCCGCGCCGGGCGCCCGACGCACTGCCCGCACCGCACCGTCCTGGGCATCCAGGGCCGCGACGGCGCCTTCGCCGAGCGGCTGTGCCTGCCGGTGGAGAACCTCCACGAGGTGCCCGACGGCGTGCCCGACGAGGCCGCGGTCTTCGTCGAGCCCCTGGCCGCGGCCTGCCGGATCCTGGAGCAGGTGCACGTGCGGCCGGGCGACCGGGTGGTGGTGCTGGGCCTGGGCCGCCTGGGCCAGCTCTGCGCGCGCGTGCTGGCGCTGACGGGAGCCCGGGTCCACGGCGTCGCCCGCTCCTCCGCGCGCCGGGCCCTGCTGCCGCCATCGGTCGAGGCCGTGCCGGCGGAGCAGGCCGCCGACCTGCCGCCGGCCGACGTGGTCGTCGACTGCACGGGCAGCCCCGACGGCCTGCGCCTGGCCACGGCGCGCGTGCGCCCAGGCGGCACCCTGGTGCTCAAGACCACCGTGCACCTGCCAGAGCCCCTGCAACCGACACCCTGGGTCATCGACGAGATCACGGTGGTCGGCAGCCGCTGCGGGCCCTTCGCCCCGGCGCTGCGCCTGCTGGCGGGGGGCCTGGTGGATCCCCGCCCGCTCGTCACCGCCCGCTACCCGCTCTCCCAGGGGCTGCAGGCCCTGTCGGCGGCCGCCGCGCCGGGGGCCCTCAAGGTGCTGCTGACCCCCTGAGCGCGGTGTCCAGGGGGGCCGGCGCCGGTCAGAAGGCCCGGTCCATGCGCAGGTAGACCTCGGGGAAGCGCTGCGGGGACAGGTCGGTGGGCCCGCTCCACAGCAGGTCGCCCACCGTGATCCCGGCGTAGGTCGGCCGGGCGCCGAGGATGTCGGCGATGCCGCCCAGGCCCGCGGTCCAGCCCACCGCCTGGTAGGTCGAGCCCGGGGACTCCCAGAGCACGCCGGCGTCCACCCCGCCGGTGAGCTGCAGGTGCGAGAGCCAGGCCAGCCACAGCGGGATGCTCGCCCCCCGCAGCGCCTCCCAGCGCAGCTCGGCGTTGCCGATGCCCGCGGCGTCGCCGACCACCTGCGCGACGGGCACGCCGCGCACGCCGGTGCTGCCGCCCAGGGCCAGCAGGCGGTGCTCCACCCCGCCGTCGGCTCGTCCACCCTCGACCCGCCCCGCCAGCGCCAGGCGGCCGCCCAGCGGCACGACCCCGGTGGCGCTGGCCTGGACCTTGCCCCAGCTCTCGCCGCCGCCGGGCACCCAGCCACCGTCGCCCCCCAGGGCCAGCCGGTAGCCGCGGGTGGGCATGTCGCCGTCGACCCGCGTCTCCCAGGCCACGCCCAGGCTGCCGCCCACCGCGACGGCGGCGCCGTCGGTGGGCCGGTAGCCCGGGTCGAGCAGGGCCGGGCCGGCGTAGGCCCACAGCCGCAGGGGGCGGGTCCGCCGGTTCAGCAGGGGGCCGCGGTAGTGGATCACGCCGACATCGGCGCGGACCAGGTCCTCGGGGTCGGTGGCGATGCCCAGGTCCAGGAGCCAGCGCGTGTCGTACTGCCGGCGCAGGACCACGTCGGCGAAGGCGGTGATGCGGCCGTCGGACAGGGACAGCTCGCTGGGGAAGGCGCTGACGGTCGCGGTCCAGCGGCGGGGCCAGCGGTCCCAGGAGGCGTGCTGGTCGACGTCGCCGTGGGGGTCCACCACGACGGCGCGCGGCCGATAGGGCAGCGTCAGCTCCAGGAGATCGGGGCCCGGTCCGGCCAGCCAGGCCTGCTGGCGGCCGTCCACCTCGATCAGCACGGGCTCGGCCGGGGCCTGGGCCGGCGCGTCCCGCGTGACCCGCACGTGGTGCTGCCCGTGCTGGCGCTGCACGTCCACGCGCAGCTCCTGCCCGGGCGTCGCGGCGCGCAGCAGGTCGAAGTCCTGCGCCGGCACCTCGGCGGCGTCGAGCGCGGCGGCCAGCGGGATGCCCGAGAGCAGGGGCTCGGCGACCAGGGCCGCGGTGCCCTGGCCGAAGCGGTGATCCAGGCGGTGGGCCACCACCCGGCCGGGGGCCTGCGGGCCGACCAGCTCCAGCAGGTCGTCGGCCACGGGGTCCGAGGGCCAGGGCTCGTCGAAGACCTCGCCGTAGTAGGGCAGGTTGCCGTCGTAGAGCAGGCTGTCGATCTGCGGGATCCAGGACAGCCAGCCCAGCGCCTTGCGAGGGGTCTGCGCGGGGCCGTCCAGCTCCGACAGGCTGTCGGCGACGAAGCCCCGCAGCCAGGGGTCGGCGATCGGCAGGCCCGCGCGCAGCAGGCCCCGCCGCACGGCGCCCTGGTGGAAGCGCCACAGGCCGTCGGTGACGCGGAAGGCCCGGTCGGACAGGAACAGCAGCCCGGGCCCCGGGCGGGCCAGGCGGCGCCAGGAGGGGGTCTCGACCACGACCATCCGCGGCGCGTCGGGGCCGGGCCAGCCCTCTTCCAGGACCTGGCGCAGGCGCGCGTCCCGCCGGTCGCGCGCCGGGCCTCGGTCCACCAGGGTCACCTCGCCGGCGGGCAGGTCCAGGCGCTGGACCCGCCCCTGGGGCACCACGGCCAGCGCCAGCCGCTCGGCCTGCCCCTCCCAGCGCAGCACGGCGCCGTCCCGCCCCTCGACGTTGTCGAGCACCGCGGTGTTCAGCGCGCCCACCACCCCCTCGGGCAGCGCCAGGTCGACCTGCCAGTCGACCACCGGCGCCGCTCCCTCGTAGACCGGCTGCGGGTGCCACAGGCCGTTGGCGTACAGGCCCTGCCCCGGGACGAAGCCGCTGGCGTCGACCCGGCGCGGGAGCACGGCGACGAAGGCGTAGCGCCCCTCCTGCGGCAGCGGGATCAGCCGGAGCCGCCCCGCCTCGGGCGCGGCCGGGAAGGTGCGCCGCAGCCACAGGTCGTCGGCGGGGACGGGCAGGCGCCCCAGCGCGTCCTCCAGCACCACGCCGGTCGGGCCGTGCAGCTCCAGCTCGCCCACGACGGTGCGCAGGTCGGGCCGGACGGTGGCCTGCAGGCGCACCTGGATCCGCGTCTCCCCCTGGTGGATCGGGGGGACCGGCGGCGGCGCGCCGCGGGCGACGGGGCCCACCAGCAGGGCCAGCAGGAGCGGGAGGGCGGCGGTCACGGACCGGAGGGCGCGGCTAGAAGACGTAGCCCACGCTGGCGTCCAGGGTGGGCGCGGCCTGCAGCGGCACGGCGGCCCCGACCTTGAAGCCCACGTCGCCCGACACGATGCGTACCCCCAGGTTGACCAGCACCTGGCGCATGTCGGGGTCGAAGGTCTCGGTGTCCTTCTTGTCGGCGGTGAGCGGCCCGATCCCCAGCTCCCCCAGCCGCTCGGGGGACAGCAAGGGGGTGGCGCGGATCCGGTTCAGCGCCACGGCGGCGAAGGGGTGGATCGTGCCGTTGCGGGCCTGCTGGCGCGCCGCGAAGGCCACGGTCTTGCCGACCGACAGGCTCAGGTCGGTGACGCCCAGCTCCAGCTCGTCGTTGCCGACGTAGCCCGTGTAGCCCCCCTGGAAGGCGACCTCGGGCAGCTTGGGGTGGCCCTCGAGCGGGGCGAAGCGGCCGTAGCCGCCGACCGCGCCCTGGCGGGTGAAGCCCACCCAGCCGACGTGCGCGCCGGCCTCCAGGGACAGGGGCAGGCCCTTGCGGACCAGCAGCTCGGGCACCCACACGGCGCCGGCGGGCTGGTTGCCCTCGCGCGCGCGCTCCCAGGCGGTGGGGCCGCCCTGGTAGCGGTTGCCGTCCACGAAGATGAAGGTGCTGCCGAGCGACAGGTCGAAGCCGTCGATGCCCAGCGTGCTGCCGCCCTGGGGCTTGTTGGCCAACCCCGTGCCCAGGTCGCGCACGATGGTGCGCCAGGCCTCCTGCACGTCCTCGTCGGCGACCGAGTTGCCCTGGTACTGGTCGAGCTGCGAGATCGTCACGTCTTCGGGGAAGGCCGCCCAGGCGTCGGGCGCGGCCAGCGCCACGGCGGCGAGCAGGGGGGCGAGGAGGGCGCGCGAGGGGGGGCGGGGAGGGCGCATCGGTGCCTGCGGCTGCGGGTCGGCGGGATGCTACCCGGCAGGGGGGGAGGGGAGCAACCGGCCCACCCCGGCCCGGGGGTCCGTCACCCGCCGACGCTGGTCATCACGCCCTGGAAGAGGGCGCCGTCCTCGGTCCCGC
>JAKLKF010000109.1:23660-26374 GCA_023150805.1 Myxococcota bacterium
GGTTTCGATCACGGACATGCAGGGCAACGTGATCGGCTGGTCCTGCGCCGGACGCGTGGGATTCAAGGGTTCCCGCAAGAGCACGGCGTTTGCCGCGCAGCAGGTCGCGCAGCGAGGGGGTGTCCTCGTGGGCCAGGCAGGTCCGCAGGTGGCCGTCGGCCTGCAGGCGCAGGCGGTTGCAGGTGGCGCAGAAGTGCTCGGTCAGCGGGCTGATGAAGCCGACGACCAGGCCGGTCTCGGCGACCCGCCAGGTGCGGGCCGGCCCGGCGCCCGCGCCTGGACCGCTGCCGGCGACGGCGCGCTCGGGCTGCAGCGTGTAGCGGGCCGACAGGCGCTGGCGGACGCGCGCGGCCGGCACGCAGCGGTGCCAGCGGACCTCGAAGGGCATGTACTCGATGAACCGCAGCTCGACCTGGTCGGGCCACTGCGAGAAGAAGTCCACCAGCGCCTCGAGCTCGTCCTCGTTCTGGCCCTCGAGCAGGACGCAGTTGATCTTGACGGGCAGCAGGCCGGCGGCGCGGGCGGCGTCGATGCCGCGCAGCACGCGCGCCAGGTCACCGCCGCGGGTCAGGGCCGAGAAGCGCGCGGGCGACAGCGAGTCGAGCGAGACGTTGACCCGGGTGAGCCCCGCCTGGGCCAGCACCGGGGCGAGGCGCTCCAGGTGGTGGCCGTTCGTGGTCATCGCCACGTCGCGGATGCCGGGGACCGCGGCGACGGTGGCCACCAGGTGGTCGATGTCCCTGCGCACGGTGGGCTCGCCCCCCGTGATGCGCACCCGCTGGATGCCGGCCTGCGCGAAGACCCCGACCAGCCGGCCGACCTCCTCGTAGCTGAGCAGGTCGGCGCGGGGGATCCACTGCATCCCCTCCTCGGGCATGCAGTAGGTGCAGCGGAAGTTGCACCGATCCGTGACGCTCACCCGCAGGTAGGTGTGCACCCGGCCCAGGCTGTCGGTGAGCGGCGGCATCGACGGCAAGCTACCTCGCTCGTCCCGGTTCAGGAGAGCGTCTCGCGCACCCGGCGGGCGATGTCGCGGAAGGCCAGGCCGGCGCCGAAGTCGTCGAGCACGACCGGGCGGCCCTGGTCGCCGCCCTCGCGGATGGTGCCGTCCAGTGGCACCTCGGCCAGCAGGGGCACCTCGTAGCGCTCCGCGGTGCGCCGGCCGCCGCCCTGGCCGAAGGGGTGGATGCGGCTGCCGTCGGGCAGGTCCATCCAGGCCATGTTCTCCACGACGCCCAGCACCGGGACCTCGAGCTTGCGGAACATCTCGACCCCGCGCACGGCGTCGAGCACGGCGACGTCCTGGGGGGTGGTGACGATGACGGCGCCGGTGATGTCGACCGCCTGGATCATCGTGAGCTGGGCGTCGCCGGTGCCCGGCGGCAGGTCGACCACCAGGGCGTCCAGCTCGCCCCAGGCCACGTCCTGCAGGAACTGCTTGACCACGCCCATCACCATCGGGCCGCGCCAGATGATGGGCTCGGTGTCGTCGACCAGGAAGCCGATCGACATCGCCTTGATGCCCCAGGCCTCGTGCGGGACGATCTTCTTGTCGGCGTTGGCGAAGACCTGGCCGCCCACCCGCAGCATCGTGGGCACGCTGGGCCCGTAGATGTCGGCGTCCATCAGGCCGACCTTCCAGCCCGTGAGCGCCAGGCCAACCGCCAGGTTGCTGGCGACCGTGGACTTGCCCACGCCGCCCTTGCCCGAGGCGACCGCGATGATGCGCTGGACCCCGGGGATCGGCTGCTTGCGGATCGGCCCGCCGTGGGGCTGCATGCCGCCGCTCTCCATGCCGCGGACGGGCGGGCCCTTGGGCGCGGCGCCGTGGTCGTGCCCGTGGCCGTGATCGTGGCCGTGGCCCTGGTCGTGCCCGCCGCCCATCGCGCCGGTGGCCATGGTCATGCCGGGCCGCACGCTGCACTTGACCGGGCCGCGCCAGCCCAGCTCCTCCAGGTTGCGCAGCAGGGCCTCGCGCATGCGGGCGAGGTCCTCGGTCTTGTGCTCCGGCCGGGCCGCCAGCGTGAACTGGAGGGTCTCGCCGTCGATGCGGGCGCCCTGGATCAAGCCGGCCAGCCAGACGCTGCGGCCGGAGTGGGGGTCGCGCACGCGGGTGGCGGCGGGTTCGAGGATGGCCATGGCCTCGTCTGCGGACATGCGGGGCTCCTGCGAGAGGGAAGGGCCGGGGGCTAACCCGGCCCGCCACGGGTGCAGCGAGCCCCTGCGACGCGCCGCCTACTTCTGCGACCAGCGCAGCAACAGGCTGGCCAGGGCCTGCGACGGCGTGCCCTCGTCCCGCTCGTGGCGGCCGTCCCAGGACCAGGCCTTGTGGTCGCGGCTGACCAGGACGGCGCCGCCCTCCACCGCGAAGAGGGTGCCGAAGGAGGGCAGGGGCGCGCCCGTCCGCTCGACGGCGGGCCCGTCGGGATCGAAGTCCACGCCGGGCAGGTACCCGGTGCCTCCCTGGGCGCAGACGCCGACGCGGCGCGGGAAGCGGTGCAGCGCGATCACCTCGATCATGGGCTCGCCCTCGCCGACGAGCAGCACCTTGGCGCGCCCCCGCAGCAGGTCGGGCCAGCCGAAGGCGCCGAGCTGCCGGCCGTCGGGCAGCGTCACCACGCCGCGCTCCCCGGCCGACTCCAGGACCTGGCGCGCCGGCGCGAGGCGCGCGAAGACCTCGGGGAGGGGAGGGAAGCGGTCGCGGTCGAGCTTGC